>CAYHDD010000551.1:0-2888 GCA_964355195.1 uncultured Rhodoferax sp.
CTAGGCAAGTCAAATTTGATGATCGGTTCAGCCTTGGGTAAGGGAACCAGTTTGGGCGTCAGGGTCAAATTGAGGGCGTCGTTTTTCGGTTCGGACGGTGGATCGATTGAACTCGCAATCGGGACCCTGTGGTCGGCCTGGCTCTTGTCAAGTGCAAACTTCCACAAGAATAGAAAATCCGCCTTCCGCGTGTTGCGGGTAAATAGGCAAATCACTTCGAACAGTTCGCTTTCGAGATCACTTGCGTCTTGCAGCAGTGCCTCATTCCAGCTCAGCATGACCAACTGGACGAGCGTGACGCCCGCCTCAGCCGTTCGGCACATGGGCATGACTTCGCAGCCGATTGAGCGAGGTGAAATATTGCGTCGACGCAGGACCGTGTTCAAAGCAACTCGAATCATCTCGCGCTGCTTTTCAAGGTTCTTGACCTTCTTTCTTTGACCGAAGCTGAAAAAACCAAACATTTACAGAGTGCCCGAAAAGTGTGACAAAGAAGTCAAATCTGCTGACCCTGATTCGCAAGCTTGTCAGTGACGTTGGGAGATTCGCGAACGTAGGATATGCCGGTTTGGTGTGCCTCGCCCGGTTGCGCTTGTAACAAGTGCAACCCGACGTAGCGACGGCGAAGCGTCTTTTCCGATATGCTCCATTCCACACCAAGAAAGAAGGAAACAAGACCAATGTCCACGACTGCATTTCTCGGCACCGGCCTGCTCGGTGCTGCCTTTGCCGAAGCCGCTGCCCGGCGCGGTGATTCGGTGATCGCGTGGAACCGCTCGCCGGCCAAAGTTGCCGCGCTGGCGCCGTTCGGCGTCAAGGCAGCGTTAACGCCCGCCGAGGCGGTGCGTGGTGCCGCGCGGGTGCACCTGATCTTGAAAGACGATGCTGCTGTCGATGAGGTCCTGGCTGCGGCGCGCGCCGGTTTGTCACCGGACGTCATCATCCTGGATCACACGACCACACAGCCGGCGCTGACGGCGGCGCGCGCAGTGCGCTATGCCGCCCAGGGGCTGCACTACCTGCATTGCCCGGTGTTCATGGGGCCTGCGGCGGCGCGCGGTGCACAGGGCTCCATGATGGTGGCGGGGTCAAGGCTCTTGTTCGACCGCGTCCAGGCCGAACTCGCAAAGATGACGGCTCGGCTGGAGTATCTCGGCGAGCGTGCTGACTTGGCGGCTGCCAACAAATTGTTTGGCAACACGATGATCATCGGTGTTGCTGCACTGCTGGCGGATGTGTTGACCCTCGCGCAGGCCAGTGGTGTCAGCGCCGCAGAAGCGCTCAAGGTGTTCAACCTGATCGACCTGAACACGGGCATTGCCGGGCGCGGTGCCAGCATGGTCAAGGGCAACTTCACGCCGAGCTTTGAGTTGGCGATGGCGCGCAAAGATGTGCGCTTGATGCTCGAAACCGCTGCAGGCCGCCCGCTGGCTGCCTTGCCATCGATCGCCGCGCGCATGGATCAATTGCTCGCTGCCGGTCACGCGCTGCAGGACTGTAGCGTGCTGGCTATTGACGCCGTCGAGCGTCAATAGCCACGGCTGTGGGTCGCCTGCACGGTTGGCAAATCGACGCTGAAGGGCCTACTTGTCGTATTGGCTCAGCAGCGCTTTGGCGGCGTCGAGCAATTGCTTGCCGTCATGACCCTTCGCAGAAACGTCCTTCAGCCAGTCTTGCGCCACGCTCTCGGTGGCTTTTTCCCAGCGCTGGACCTCGGCGCTGGTCAGCACGTTGACGGTGTTGCCACGATCAGTCGCTGACTTGCGTCCGGGGGTGATGGTGCTGTCCCATACCTTGCCGGCCCAGGTAGAAGCCTCGGCGCCGCTGTTGGCATCGATGACCTTTTTCAGCTCTGGCGGCAGGCTGTTGTATTTGGCCTCGTTCATGGCAACGACGAAGATCGTGTTGGACATCTTGCGCTGGTCGGCTCCGGTTTCAGTGTGGAACTTGGTCACTTCATGCACCTTCAGGCCGGGGACAACTTCCCAGGGCAGGGAGGCGCCATCGACCACGCCTTTCGAGATAGCTTCCTGCACTTGCGGTGCCGGCATCTGGATCGGTGTGGCACCCAAAGCCGACAGCATGCGTGTGCCGATGCGGGTGGGTGCGCGCACCTTCAGGCCCTTCAGGTCTTCCAGTGTCTTCACCTGCTTTGCAGCAAAGTGCAGTTCGGCGCCATCGTGCACATGGGCCATCAGGATTTTGGTGCCTTTGAACTCGTCGAGTGAGTTCTTTTGCACGTATTCCCAGAACGCGCGGCTGGCGCCTTCGGCGCTGCGTGTCATGAAGGGAAGTTCGAACACTTCTGACTTCAGAAAGCGCCCGGCCTGGTAGGTGGGCACGGTCCAGATGATGTCGGCGACGCCGTCTTTGGCCTGGTCAAACAACTGCGGTGGTGTGCCGCCCAACTGCATGGCCGGGTAGATCTGACACTTCAGGCGGTTGCCGGATTCCTTGGCAATCTTCTCACACCATGGCCCCAGCAACAGCTTTTGCGAGGTCGCATTGGGCGCCAGAAAGTGATGTACCTTGAGAGTGACCTCCTGGGCGCAGGCGGCGCCACTGCCCAGGGCCACAAGGGCGCTGGTCAGCAGGGTTGTGAGTGTCTTGCGTGTCTGCATGTCGAATCTCCTCGGTTGAAGTTGTGGAACGGGAAATCTTGTCAGGCGGCGAAGGTGCGCACCAGGTAGAGCGAAATAATGGGAAAGAACACCAGCAGCGTGATGCGCAGGAAGTCCGAAATGAGGAACGGAATGACACCCTTGAAGGTTTCGATCAGAGGCACGTCAACCGCCAGGCGATTGATCACGTAGACGTTCATGCCGACCGGCGGATGCACCAGTCCGATCTCCACCACCATCAGCGCCAGGATACCGAACCAGATCGAC
>CAYHDD010000552.1:0-2869 GCA_964355195.1 uncultured Rhodoferax sp.
AGCATGGCGGCAACCCGGCCATTGATGTACTCCGAGCCGTTGTCTGAGTGAAACGCGGATTTATTCGATAGATTTGCCAACCTGCACAGGGGCTCAAACGTTATAGATAGGTAGCCGCTACAACACCGAACCGACATGAATCCAACGCCGCCGACCCAAGTCAGTTTTGCTCAGGCCGAGTACGAGAAGAAGAAAAAGCGTACGCGCCGCGAAGTGTTTTTGGAGAAGATGGAACAGGTGGTGCCGTGGACCCGGCTGATGGAAGTCATCGAACCCCATTACCCCAAGAGTGGAAAGCGTGGACGTCCACCGATTGGCTTGGAGCGCATGCTGCGCATGTACTTTGTGCAGCAGTGGTATGGCCTGGCAGATGAAGCGGTGGAAGACGCGGTCTACGACTCCCAAGCATTGCGCAACTTCATGAGCATCGACCTGAGCCGCCAAAGTGTCCCTGACGCCACAACGCTGATGGGGTTTCGTCATCTGCTTGAAGCCAATGATCTGACCAAGGCGATGCTGGTGGAAGTCAATGTCATGCTGATGGAACGTGGTCTGCTGATGACCAAGGGTACGCTGGTGGACGCCACCTTGATAGCAGCACCGAGTTCGACCAAGAACAAGGAACATGGACGCGATCCAGAAATGCATCAGACAAAGAAGGGCAACCAGTGGCACTTCGGCATGAAAGCGCACATCGGCGTGGACAAGGATTCAGGCTTGGTACACACACTGACGACGACGGCGGCCAACGTGAGCGACATCAGCCAGACGGGGGCGTTGCTGCATGGACAGGAGAGCGACGTCTGGGCCGATGCTGGTTATGTCGGAGTGGAAAAGCGAGAGGACATGCAGCAGGCGCTGAATGCCAACGAACAGACAGTGCAATGGCATGTAGCCAAACGCCGTTCGACCATCGAGAAGCTGGCTGAGGGGTGGCAAAAGAGCATGGCGCAAGCCTACGAAAAACTCAAAGCCCAGGTGAGGTCGCGGGTGGAACATCCGTTTCACGTGGTCAAGAACATCTTCAAATACAAGAAGACGCGCTACAAGGGTCTGTCCAAGAACGACGCCCAGCTCACCGTACTGTTTGCCTTGAGCAATTTATACATGGTCAGGGGAGAACTACGCCCATAGTGGGCAAGGTGGCGCGAAAGGCGCCAAAAGATGCCTCGAAAGAGGCACGGAAACTGAAAAATAGGTCGCGATGGCGCAAGCTATCGCAAAATTCGGCGTAACGCGAACAAAAAATATGCGCTACGTCATTGAGCAGATCAAAGTTGATTTGATCTGCGCTTCCTTTGCCGATTTCTGTGCACGTCCTGATCTGCCGGACTTTGACTATATCGGCATCCACGGCATCTGGAGCTGGATAAGCGACGAGAACCGTGCCGTGATTGTTGACTTTCTCCGTCGCAAGCTCAAGGTCGGCGGCGTGCTCTACATCAGCTACAACACCATGCCCGGCTGGGCTTCGTTTGCTCCCATGCGTCATCTCTTGACAGAGCACGCCAACGTCATTGGCGCCGAAGGGGTTGGCATTGTGAGTCGCATCAACGGCGCCCTGGAGTTCGCAACGAAGCTGCTGGCGACCAACCCGCTGTATGCCCGTGCCAATGCAACCGTTTCCCCAAGCATTGAAAAAATCAAGGGTCAGAATCGCCACTATCTGGCTCACGAGTACTTCAACCGCGACTGGCACCCCATGCACTTTGCCAGCATGGCCGATTGGCTGGAGCCGGCCAAACTTGGCTACGCGTGCTCAGCGCACTATCTCGACCACATTGACGTGGTCAACCTGACTGCTGAGCAGCAGGCCTTTTTGAAGGAGATCCCCGACACTATGTTTCGCGAATCGACACGCGACTTCATGGTGAACCAGCAGTTCCGGCGCGACTACTGGGTCAAGGGAGTACGCAAGCTCAGCGTACTCGAGCATGCCGAGGAAACGCGGATGCAGAAGGTGGTGCTGATTTCCCACCGTCCTGAAATTTCCCTGAAGGTGTCTGGTGCACTGGGCGAAGCGAGCATGAGCGAAGCGATCTACAACCCCGTCCTGGACCTACTGGCTGACCACAAGCCCAGAACGCTGGGGCAGCTTGAGCAGGCGCTCAAGGACAAGGATGTGCCTTTCGCACAACTTATGCAGGCTGTGATGATTCTCACTGCCGCCGGGCATTTGGCTGCGGTACAAGACGATGCGATTGTCCCCAAAGCCCGGAAGCACACGGACAAGCTGAACGCCTGCCTGATCAACAAGGCGCGCTCCAGCGGTGACATTGGCTACCTCGCCAGTCCGGTGACCGGCGGCGGCATTGCGATTGGCCGCTTTCAGCAGCTGTTCCTGCTCGCGATAAGTCAGGGCGCCAAGGAGCCTGCGCAATGGGCTCAATTGGTCTGGCAAATCCTACAATCCCAGGGGCAGAAAATTGTCAAAGACGGCAAAACACTCGAAGCACAAGAAGAGAACCTGACTGAGCTCACCGCACAAGCCACCGCTTTTGCCAAAAAAACCTTACCGATCCTTAAAGCGCTCCAGGTTGCTTGATTGACGGCCCGGAATACGACTTTGCTCAGTTGCCCGAAGCGACAAAGCAGCAGCTACCACGTCTTCAGTTTGCAGAAACATAGCTGGCACACCTGTCAGCACAGACCGCAGCCATGCAGACCGCTCGCCGCGCCAGCGCAATCTGCCTTTTCCGGGGACACCATCAAGCTGGGGTGAGGGCAGACGGAATGAGGCAACGTCAAGCGGCGTTGTGCAGCGCATTGATTGGCAGCGGTTGTTATACTTGAATATAATTGGACGAAAGGAAGCCACCATGTACACAACCAATCTTCGCAAAGTAGGCGGCTCCGTCATGATGGCGGT
>CAYHDD010000553.1:0-2867 GCA_964355195.1 uncultured Rhodoferax sp.
GCTTTGGCGTAGTTCACGAACTCCATCACGCTGCCAATACCCAACGCCTTGGCGCGCTCCGTGTTCATCACCATCACGTTCGGGACGCCGGCGACCAGCGTGATCGGCGCGAAGTCCTTTTGTGGATCGTAGGGAAGGCGCTTGTAGAGAGATTTGTTGATGCCGTGCGTGCCAACCGTCCCCATCAGCAGCGTGTAACCGTCCGGCGCCGACTTGGCCACCAGATCGGCCCCCAAGTTGCCTCCGGCGCCCGCGCGGTTGTCGACGATGAAGGTCTGGCCAAATACCTTTGACAACTCCGGGGCCACGGCGCGCGCCAGAATGTCGGTTGTGCCGCCGGGGGCAAAGGGCACGACGATCTTGACAGGCCTGGTCGGCCAGGCCGTTTGAGCCATCGCCGATCCGGCAAATGCGCACATGGCTAGCGCGGCAGACGCCAGCACGACGCGTCGAACAGACCAAAAACTTGAAGCCATACAGCCTTCCTTCCATTGTGATGACGATTCAATCATCTTCCAGCCACCGCCGTCAGGCAACTGGCTTTTGTGCAAGCACGGTGGTACGCAGGGCATTCAGGTCCAGTACGCGCAAGCCGCCGTACTCCACTCGAATCGCGCGCTGCATTGCCAGCGTGGCCAACGCTTCGTTGACGCGCTGGCGAGACAAGCCTACCAGATAAGCCAGTTCCTGCTGCGTAATGCGCAGAACTTCGCCAACACCGGGGTAAAGGACCGGGTTGAACAGGGCGGCCAGACTGCGGGCCACCCGGATATCAGGGCTGTCAAGTCGGTCAATTTCACGCGCTGCAATAAATTGACCGAGGCGCTCGTTGAGTTGACTCATGATGAAGCGGTTGAACCCAATTGAATGATCGAGCAACCAGTGAAAGCAGTCCACGTGCAGACCCGCCACCCGGCTCTTGCGCAATGCCTGGATGTTGTAACGGTAGCTTTCGCGCTTCAAGGCCGTACCTTCGCCAAACCAGCCGCCAGGAGGCATACCGATGAAGGTCATGGTCTTGCCCTCGGCGTTATCGGTACTCATCTTGAGCAGGCCGTCGACGACACCGAACCAGTAGGTCACAGGGCGCCCGGTGCGGCAAACGTACTCTCCTGGACTGGCGTCGCTGACCTTCAGGTCATCCACCGCCCGCTCACGCTCGGTGGCGTTGAGCAAACGCAGCCACGGAATGGCACCAAGTTCAGTGGCCGTCAGGGAGCGTCGACGCTGGTACAGCGAACTGTCGTAAGTCATAAGACGCGCAGGCAAGAATTCAGCCTATGTCTGGGCAGCATCGGGAAAACACCTAGTTTGAAAAGATAACATTGTCGTCCAAATGACAACTTGACGTCAAACTAATGCCTATTATTCCTGCAAATCATGCAGCAGAGTGAATTGTTGATGATGGTTGTTGTTAGTCAGTTGCGGACAAAGCTTAAAACCTGTCCGATCCATTCTTTAGTTTGAAGACAAGGCCTCGGGATGCAGACCACTTTTCCTCAGCTTCTTCTGGACCACGCGGCGCAGCGTCCGAGCGAGCCCGCCATGCGCGAGAAAGAGTACGGTATTTGGCAAGCCATGACCTGGTCCGAGTTGTCCACGCTGGTGGCGCAGTTAGCATGCGGCCTGCACAAGGCAGGGTTGCGCCGCGAGGAGCACATGGTGGTGATCGGCGCCAACCGTCCGCGCCTGTACGCAACCATGCTGGCCGCTCAGTCCATTGGCGCGATCCCGATTCCGCTGTACCAGGATGCGGCCGCGCCTGAGTGCGTGTTCCCGATCAACAACGCGGATGTCCGTTTCGCCTTCGCCGAGGACCAGGAGCAAGTCGACAAACTGCTGGAGATCCGCGACGAATGCCCGGTGCTCGGCAACATCTATTTTGACGACCCACGCGGCCTGCGCAGCTACGAGGAAACGGGTTTGAGCTCGCTCGATAGTCTGATCGAAGAAGGCAAGGCCTTTGCCGCGCAGAACCCGGATTTCCTTAGGGGCGAGATTGCGCGCTGCGCGCCGACCGATGTCGCCGCCATGTTTTTCACCTCCGGCACGACCGGCAATCCAAAAGGGGTTGTCCACACGCACGATTCCCTCCTCAATCGCGCGCGAGCCGGTGCCGAATTCGACAAGCTGACCCACTCCGAGGATGTGCTGGCCTATTTGCCACCGGCCTGGATCGGCCAGAACATCTTCAGCTATGCCCAATGGCTGTCCTGCGGCTACGTTGTCAATTGCCCGGAGTCGGCCGCCACCGTCACCATCGATCTGAAGGAAGTGGGACCCACCTACTACTTTGCACCACCGCGCGTCTTTGAAGGCCTGCTGACCAGCGTCATGATTCGCATGGAAGACGCTGGCGCACTCAAGCGGCGCATGTTTCATTACTTTATGGGGATAGCGAAACGCGTTGGCCCTACCCGGATGGACGGCAAACCGATTGGGTTTGCCAACAGCCTGCTTTATGCGCTGGGCAACCTGATGGTTTACGGTCCGCTGCGCAACAATTTGGGCATGAGCCGGGTGCGCGTTGCCTACACGGCGGGCGAGGCCATCGGCCCTGACCTGTTCAGTTTTTACCGCTCCATCGGCATCAACCTCAAACAGCTCTACGGCTCTACCGAAACCGCCGTCTTCGTTTGTCTGCAGCCCGACAACGAGGCACGCGCCGACACCGTGGGCATTCCGATCGCAGGCGTGGAAATCAAGGTTGCCGAGAATGGCGAGATTTTGGTCAAGTCCCCTGGACTGCTCAAAGAGTATTTCAAGAATCCGGCGGCAACCGCCGAGGTGCTGAGCGCAGATGGCTGGTACCACACCAGCGACGCCGGTTTTCTGGACGCCCACGGCCATCTCAAGATCATCGACCG
>CAYHDD010000554.1:0-2864 GCA_964355195.1 uncultured Rhodoferax sp.
GCCAGCTCTTTGGAGCCGCACCCAGATGGCAAGTACCTTGCCTTGGCCTTGCAGCATCAGAACATCAGCATCCGCGGGGCGCGCACGCACAACCTCAAGAACATCGACTTGGACATTCCGCGCAACCAGCTGGTGGTGATCACCGGCCTGAGCGGCTCCGGCAAGTCGAGTCTGGCCTTCGATACCCTTTACGCCGAGGGCCAGCGCCGCTACGTCGAAAGCCTCTCCACCTACGCGCGCCAGTTCCTGCAACTGATGGACAAGCCCGATGTAGACGTGATCGAGGGCCTGTCGCCGGCGATCTCTATCGAGCAGAAAGCCACCTCGCACAATCCGCGTTCCACGGTCGGCACGGTGACCGAAATTCACGACTACCTGCGCCTGCTGTTTGCGCGCGCAGGGACACCCTTTTGCCCTGAGCACGATTTGCCGCTCCAGGCGCAGACCGTCAGCCAGATGGTGGATGCCGTGCTGGCGCTGCCCAGCGACACGCGCCTGATGATCCTGGCGCCGTTGGCGCGCGAGAAGAAGGGCGAGTTTCTGGACGTCTTCGACGACATGCAGGCTCAGGGTTATGTGCGTTTTCGCATCGATGGACAGGCCTACGATTTTGACAACCTTCCGCAGCTGAAGAAGACCGAAAAGCACGACGTCGATGTGGTGATAGACCGCATCAAGGTGCGCCCGGAGATGCAGCAACGCATCGCCGAGAGTTTCGAGGCCGCGCTGCGGTTGGCCGGCGGGCGCGCCATTGCGCTGGAAATGGACAGCCAGCACGAGCATCTTTTCAACGCCAAGTTCGCCTGCCCGCTGTGCAGCTACTCGATTGCCGAACTGGAGCCGAGGCTGTTTTCTTTCAACTCACCGGTCGGTGCCTGCCCGTCCTGTGACGGTCTGGGTGTGCAGGAGTTCTTTGACCCCGGCCGGGTTGTCGCCTTCCCGTCGCTAAGCCTGGCCAGCGGCGCCGTCAAGGCCTGGGACCGCCGCAACGGCTACTACTTTGCTTTGCTCGAGAGCCTGTCCCAGCACTACAAGTTTGACATCGACCTGCCCTTCGAGTTATTGCCAGCGGTGGTTCAGCAGGTTGTGCTGCACGGCTCGGGCGACGAGCAGATCAAGTTCAGCTACGTGATGGACTCGGGCAACTTTGCGGGCAAGAAGGTCAGCAAGAAGCATGCATTCGAGGGCATCATTGCCAACCTGGAGCGGCGCTACCGCGAGACCGACTCGGCCCTGGTGCGAGAAGACCTGGCACGCTACCGCAGCACCCAGGCCTGTGTGCAGTGCAAGGGGTCGCGACTAAAGAGTGAGGCGCGTCACGTGAAGATTGGCGAGGGGCCCCAGGCACGCGCCATCTTCGAGGTAAGCCATCTGACGC
This sequence comes from uncultured Rhodoferax sp., assembly GCA_964355195.1. GTDB lineage: Bacteria > Pseudomonadota > Gammaproteobacteria > Burkholderiales > Burkholderiaceae_C > Rhodoferax. Next base: position 1,379 of record CAYHDD010000554.1, read on the forward strand.
TGCGCCAATGTCTGGACTATTTCACGAGCCTGCAAATGCACGGCTCGCGCGGCGAAATTGCGGCCAAGGTGGTGCGCGAAATCGGCCTGCGCCTGAAGTTCCTGAACGACGTCGGCCTGAACTACCTGAGCCTGGACCGCAGCGCGGAAAGCCTGAGCGGCGGCGAGTCGCAACGCATACGGCTGGCTTCGCAGATCGGCTCGGGTCTGACGGGGGTCATGTACGTTCTCGACGAGCCCAGCATCGGTCTGCACCAGCGCGACAACGACCGGCTGATCGGCACCCTCAAGCATCTGCGCGACATCGGAAACAGCGTGCTGGTGGTCGAACATGACGAAGACATGATCCGCGCCGCCGACCACGTCATCGACATGGGCTTGGGCGCTGGGGTGCATGGTGGGCGCGTGATTGCCCAGGGCAGCTTCGAAGATGTCAAGGCCAATCCGCAATCCCTGACCGGCAAGTACCTGGCACAGACGCTGAGGATTGAAGTACCGCGCCACCGCACAGCGTGGCTGCCGGTCAGCGCCGAGGACAAGTCCGAGAGGAAACTCGCTTCCAAAACCGCACCCAGCAAGGCGGCTCTGGCCTGGGCTGAGCGTCACGCCGCCCACCTCGCAACGCAGGGTGAGCTTCAGGCAATTCGTGTCGTCAACGCCAGCGGCAACAATCTGTGCGGCGTGAATGTGGAGTTTCCGGTCGGGCTGTTCACCTGTGTCACAGGCGTTTCAGGTTCGGGCAAATCGACGCTCGTCAACGACACGCTCTACAAGGCGGTGGCGCGCACGCTTTACCGCGCGCACGACGAGCCCGCACCCCACGAGACGATTGAGGGCATCGAGCACTTCGACAAGGTCATCAACGTCGACCAGTCACCGATCGGCCGCACACCGCGCTCGAATCCGGCGACCTACACCGGCTTGTTCACGCCGATCCGCGAGTTGATGGCCGAGGTGCCGACAGCACGCGAGCGTGGCTACGGTGCCGGACGTTTTTCCTTCAACGTCGCCGGCGGGCGATGCGAGGCCTGCCAGGGCGACGGCATGGTGAAAGTAGAGATGCACTTCCTGCCGGACGTGTTCGTTGCATGCGAAACCTGCAAGGGCACCCGGTACAACCGCGAAACGCTTGAAGTGAAATTCAAAGGCAAGAATGTTGCCGAAGTGTTGGACATGACTGTGGACGATGCGGTGTTGCACTTTGAAGCGCACCCAAAGGTCCGCGGCATGCTTGAGTGTCTGCGCGATGTTGGCCTTGGCTACATGCAACTTGGGCAAGCAAGCACCACGGTCTCTGGTGGTGAAGCGCAACGCATCAAGCTTGCCACCGAACTCGGCAATATGTCCAGTGCAAGCACGCTCTACGTACTTGACGAGCCGACCACCGGCCTGCACTTTGCCGATGTGGAAAAACTACTGGTGGTACTGCAGCGTCTCGCGGATGCTGGACACACGCTGGTGGTGATCGAACACAACCTGGATGTAGT
>CAYHDD010000555.1:0-2862 GCA_964355195.1 uncultured Rhodoferax sp.
GGTCGAACGCCGTCGCTGTCACGGTTTTTGAAGCGTGGCGGCAGAACCAGTTTCGACAGGTGTTGGCAGCCCGACCGGATGCGGCGTAAACCAACATGAAAACGACAACCGTCACCGGGATCGATATGAAGCCGAAACTCTTGCCCTGGCGCTCGCTTCAAGCGCGCCCACCCTTTTCACGCTGAGCATCTTTGTACTGAGCATCTGGTCGCTCTCGTTCTACGTCAGCCGCAGCTTGCAAGCCGATATGGAGCGCTTGCTGGGCGAGCAGCAGTTCTCGGTGGTCACCTCTGCTGCCAGGAACGTCAACGACGATCTGACCGATCGCGTGCAGGCGCTGCAAAGGGTTGCAATGGCGGATGCCGCCCTGCTGGCGCAACCGGCCGCCTTGCAGGCCCGCCTGGAGCAGCGCCCGCTGCTGCCACTGCTGTTCAACGGCGGGGTCTGGGTGGCGGGGCTTGACGGCACCGCCATCGCCGACGTGCCGCTCGCAACCGAGCGCATCGGCGTCAATTACATGGAGCGCGACTTCATTGCCGGCGTCCTGAAAGAGGGCCAGCCGATCATTGGCCGCCCGATCATGGGCAAAGAACTGCAGTCCCCCATTTTCAGCATCGCCGTGCCCGTGCGGGACGCTCAGGGGCAGGTGATGGGCGTGCTGGTCGGGGTGACCGACCTGGGCAAGCCCAATTTTTTGGACAAGCTCACCCAGAGCCGATACGGCCAAACAGGCGGCTATTTGTTGATCGCCCGGCATCACAAGCTGTTTGTCACCGCCACCGACAAGAGCCGCGTCATGCAGCCGGTGCCAGCACCCGGAGTCAACGCCATGCACGACCGCTACATGCAAGGCTACGCAGGCTTTGGTCTGGCGGTCAGTTCACGCGGTGTGCTGGAGTTGTCAGCGGCCAAGGATATTCCGGCGGCGGGCTGGTTCATCGTAGGCACACTGCCCGCGCAAGAAGCCTTCGCACCGATCCGCGACATGCAACAGCGCATGCTTTTCGCCACCCTGCTGCTGACGGTGCTGGCCGGCGCGCTGACCTGGCTGGTGTTAAGGCGCCAGTTCGCCCCGCTGGCGGCCACGTCCGATGCCATGACGGCCCTGGCCAATTCAAAGGAAATGCCGCAGCCTCTGCCAGGCACGCAGCAAGGCGAAATCGGGCAACTGGTGGCGGGCTTCAACCGCATTCTGGAACAGAGCATTGAACGGGAAAGCGCACTTGCCGCCGGCAAATCGTTCAAGGACGCGGTGCTGGATTCGCTGAACGCTGAAATTGCGGTGCTTGATCGCAATGGCGTGATTCAGGCGGTCAACGCCCAATGGCAGCAATTTGCCTTGGAGAATGGTCAGGAACCTGGAACACATGCACTGCGCACCGGGGTTGGCGCGAGTTATCTTGATGCCTGCGGTGTGGGTGCTGACGCAAACCCGGAGGTCCGTAGGGGCCTGCAATCTGTCCTGGATGGTCGCCTATCACGGTTTAGCCATGAGTATCCTTGCGATTCGCCGCAGCAGCAGCGCTGGTTCTCCATGGTCATCATGCCCTTGGGCCATGATGGCGCGGTCGTTTCCCACACGGACATCACGGCACTCAAGCAGGCCGAAGCCGTCGACCGCTTTCTGGCGCAAGCGGGCAGCCAAACGGGGCGTGAACCCTTCTTTGATGCCTTGGCCCGCTTCCTGGCCGAGAGCCTGCAGATGGACTACATCTGCATTGACCGGCTCGAAGGTGATGCATTGAACGCCACCACGCTGTCAGTCTGGTACGACGGCCACTTTGAAGACAACCTGACCTATGCCCTGCAGGACACCCCATGTGGTGATGTGGTGGGGCAAAAGGTCTGTTGTTTTCCGGCCAGCGTCTGCCAGTTCTTCCCGAACGATGCGGCGCTACGGGAGCTGCGCGCCGAGAGTTACATCGGCGTGACCCTGTGGAGTCATACCGGTCAACCGATCGGCTTGATCGCCGTGATAGGTCGGCGCGAGCTGAGCAACCGAGTCCAGGCCGAAACCACGCTGGCGCGGGTCGCCGGGCGTGCCGCAGGAGAATTGGAACGCTTGACGACCGATGCCGCCCTGCGCGAAAGCGAAGCACGCCTTCGCAAGGTGGTGGAGATCATGCCGGACGCCATCATTACGCATCTCGGCGGCAAACTGCTGCATGTCAACCCGGCCGGAGTTGCCATGATTGGCGCCAGGACCGAGCAGGAACTTATTGGCAAACCGATTCTGGAATTGGTTCATCCGGATTTTCACCAAATCGTGCTGGCGCGGGCAAAAGGCGCTACCGAACATGGCGTGGCTAGCGGCAGGATTGAGGAGCGCCTTGTAAGGCTCGACGGCACCTGCTTTGATGCAGAAGTGCAAAGCCAGCCGATTGTGCTGGCAGGTCGGGCTGCCGTACTGGTCACGGTGCACGACATCACCGAACGCAAGGCCGCGCAAGAGAAACTCCAGCTTGCCGCCAATGTGTTTACCCACGCGCTGGAGGGCATCATGATCACCACGCCCGACGGCAGCATCATCGACGTCAACGACGCCTTCACCCGCATCACAGGCTACACCCGCGACGACGCGCTAGGGCAAAATCCGCGCCTCCTGAGTTCCGGCCACCACGGTGCGGAGTATTTCTCGGCCATGTGGCGCAGCCTGCTCGAAGACGGCTACTGGTATGGCGAAGTCTGGAACCGGCGCAAAAGCGGCGAGGTGTTCGCCGAGATGCAGGCGATCAGTGCGGTGCGCGACAGCGAGGGCCGCGTGCACCAGTACATATCGCTGTTCTCCGACATCACCGAGCGCAAGGATCACGAAAGCCGGCTGGAGCATATTGCCCACTTTGATGCACTGACCAACCTGCC
>CAYHDD010000556.1:0-2850 GCA_964355195.1 uncultured Rhodoferax sp.
TGTGAGCTTCAACGTGGTTTGGCTCAATTTCCAGCGCGCGGCGATAGCTAGCCAATGCCGTTTCAAATCGGCCTGAGGTCAGCATGGTTTCGCCTAACAAATAATGGGCTTCAAAGAAATCCGCTTTGAGTTCCAGAGTCTTGTACAAACTTTCCAACGCTGATTCAGATTGCCCCTTAAGCCGCAGGGCTCGGCTCAGGTTGTAGTGCGCCTCGGCAAAATCGGGCTTGACTTCCAATGCGCGGCGAAGGCTCAATATCGCTGCATCAAATTGCTTGTTGGTTTGTAGCGCGCAACCTAAAAGGTTGTGGGCTTCGGCATTTTCTGGAAGCAAACGTGCGGCAGTTTGAAGTTCGGCTAGCGCATCCTTGTTCCGCTTCAGCAGTGAAGCCCCCAGCGCAAACCAAGCCACTCCGCCGTCCGGATTGCGCGCGATCAGGGGACGGGCCAGTTTTTCAAGCTCAGCGTGGCGGCCCTCATTCAGCAGGGTTAGAAGTTCCGTCGTCTGAAATGGGGACAGTGAAGTGCCGTTTGCAATGACCTGTGCCAGTGCCACTTCAGCTCTCTTTTTTAACTCGCGGGCCGCCTTGCTATTGAGTCCACGACTCAAGGCACGCTCAAGAATCTTCAAGGCATCACCAGTCTGACCGCAAACCAGAAGCGTTTCGGCGTACGAAAGCAGGTACTGTACATGCGCTGGCTGGGCCGCCAGTGCTGCCTTCAGGTAAGGCAGGGCTGCCGTGTGGTGCCCCTCCTGCACCGCAAGTACCCCGAGGTTGTGATTGGCGTCAGGATGATGGGGCTGCGCTCGCAATATCGAAAGGTAGAGCTCACGCGCGGTGGCAAAGCTGCCTGCATGCTGGTTGGCAACAGCCTGGCGAAAAACGGCAAGAGACGCAGTGTCGTTCATGAAAGGCGAGGGGATGAAGGTTGCGGCTCAAAGTCCAGCACCGAAGTCATGATTCTATTGGCACCTCAAACGCCTGAGCTGGCAGGTCGGCACACCAGCGCTGCCACATGGTACGCAAGGCACGATCGAGTCCTGCAGCCACCACCGCAGGTTGACCTGCAGCGGACTGCGCAAAGCGCTCACGCAAGCTAGCTCGCACATCCGACAGGGCTGCCAGGTTGCCTGCCCAGGACCCCCCCTTTTGGACAAAGTCTTCCTTGTCGTGGGCAATAAAGCCCTGCAAGCCAAGATGACCAAGGATGGAAGCCCCGGTGCGACTCGCCGTGGTGCTGCCTGTCAGATTGAGCGTGGGTACACCCATCCACAGGGCATGCAGAGTTGTCGTGCCCCCGTTGTAGGGAAAAGTGTCCAGACAAATGTCCACCTGATGGTGCAGGCCCAGGTAAACATCCATCGCACACACCGGGTGAAAGCTCAAGCGCGAGCGTTCTATGCCCTCCTGGGCAAACCACTGCACCATGGCATCGTTTTCTCCGTCCTTGGCCATGGCGCCCAGCAGCATGCGCGAGTCTGGCAGCGCGCGCAGCAGTTGCGCCCACAGCGCAAGCACCGAGCGGCTGATCTTGCTGGGGCGGTTAAAGCTGCCAAAAGTTACGAATCCGTTGGTCAGCGCTGGCAGGGTATTGACCGGCGGAGCCTGCTCACTGGGCTGAAAAGGGGCCGATGCCGGCAGGTGCACAATCTTCTCGGTGAACTGATCATCGAACTGCCCGGCGGGCAAGAAGAAGCGATCGCTCAAGTAATAATCCATGGCCTGCAAGCCGGTGGTGCCGGGGTAGCCCATCCAGCTCACCTGCACTGGTGCGGGCTTGCGGGCAAAGGTGAGCAGGCGGTTCAGCGCCGTGTGCCCGGAGAGGTCGATCAGGATGTCGATGCCGTCGTTCTGGATTCTCTGTGCCAACTCCTCATCCGGCACCCCGGCCACCGAATGCCAATGCCTCAGATAGCCCCTCAGGCGCTGGGTAACCGCATCTTCAATGGTCGAGTTGTGGTAGGCGTGCAGCACCAGTTGCGGCTGCCCTGCCAGATGTGCCAGTATGGGTTCAATGAAGTTGGCAATTGAGTGGAGATACAAATCGCCCGAGACAAACCCGACCTGCAGGCAGCGCTCGGGCTGGCGCTCGTTGCTGTGTTGCGGCCACTTGCTGCGCAGTGGTGCTTCAAACTGCTCGCCAAAACGGCAGTGCTCGGCAAAAAGGGATGCTGCGTCTACCGTTTCGCTCTCCGCCAGATTGAACAGCAAAGCATCAAAGGCTTCCAGAAAATCAGGCTTGAGCTCGATCGCGTGGCGGTAACTCGCCACCGCAGCGGAGTATTGCGCTATGGCCCGCAAGGCATTGCCCATATTGTTATGTACTTCAACGAAATCGGGCTTGAGCTCCAGCACACGGCGGTAGCTTGCCACCGCTTCGTCCATTTGACCAAGGTCTTGCAGGGCATTGCCCAAATTGTTGAGAGCCTCCGCAAAGTCAGGTCTGATTGCAAGTGCGCGCCGACAACTGGTGATGGAAGCAGCAGCGTCCCCGCGGGCTTGCAATACAAGCCCCAGATTGCTGTGGGCCTCAGCGTCATCGGGCAGTAAATCGGCTGCTCTTTGCGCTGCCTGAAGATTGTCTTTACCCTGCACATGCTGAGCCGCGCTCAGTGCCTTCCATACGACTCCCGAGTTTGGGTACTGCTGGGCCATTGCATGCGCTCGGCTTTCCATTGCCGCGATCTGCTCAGGATTAAACATACCAAGTAGTTCGTTGATCTCAGCGGGATGCGGTACTACAGCCGTTGCCGGCCTCATGCGGGCCGCAGCCTCCACGACTTCCTGTGAGCTCACCTCAAACGCCTGAGCTGGCAGGTCGGCACACCAGCGCTGCCACATGGTACGC
>CAYHDD010000557.1:0-2843 GCA_964355195.1 uncultured Rhodoferax sp.
GCCGCAGGTGCAGCCGGCCTACGTCGGCATTGCACTGTTTCGCTGGGACATCAACGTGCGCGAATCCGCCGTGCTGGGCCTGGTGGGTGCGGGCGGCATCGGCATGGTGCTGAACTCGGCTATTGACGTCTTCGAGTGGTCCAGCGTGGCTGTGGTCTTGCTCGTCATTCTGGCCGTAGTGATAGCCGCAGAAGTCGTGGCAACGCAGTTGCGCAAACGACTGATTTGATGGTCAGCCCTCATTCGGCCAGGCGCGGGTGGACGAAGCGAACAGGGGCAGTCAGCCCCTGTTCGAGGTCATTATCACGAGGCTTGAGTAGACTCAAAGTACCCGAGCGGTGCCGTCCGGGTATGTCCGAATTCATCCAGCCGGTGTATGGGGTGCGGCATCTGCGTTTTGCCAGCGCATGAGAATCTTTTGCCGTTCCGACGGCTGCATGTTTATCTGACTCAGGTCGCCGGCGTAGTGCTCTACCACGCGATGGTCCATCACGGAAAACCACAGACGTGGGAAGTAGGCTGCGGTGATCATCGCAGCGTAGCCTGCTGGTAGCTGCGGCGCCTCGTCAAAATGCCGCAACGCCTGGTACCTTCGCGCGGGGTGTGCGTGATGGTCTGAATGGCGTTGCAAGTGGTACAGGACGATGTTCCCGACAATATGGTTGCTGTTCCAGGAGTGTTCTGGTTCGCAACGCACATAGCGGTTCGACTTGTCCTTTTGCCGCAATAGCCCGTAGTGTTCAACGTAGTTGACCACCTCCAGCAAAGAAGCGCCGTACAGGCCCTGCAACACCAGGAATGCCAGCACCGGCCACCCCAACCAGATTGCCAAGGAGCCGAAAAGGACAAGCGTCAAGGCCCACCCCTGCAGGTTGTCATTTCCCGCACTCCAGACACTCTTGCCCTTTCGGTGCAATCGCTCGCGCTCAAGTTCCCAGGCAGACCGCAGACTGCCGATAACCGTGCGCCGCAAGAAGGCCCAGAAGCTCTCACCCATGCGTGCACTTGCCGGGTCTTCGGGGGTCGCAACCCGCTTGTGATGACCGCGATTGTGTTCAACATAGAAGTGCCCATACAAGGTGGGTGCCAAGGCGATCTTTGCCAACCAACGGTCCAACGCTTCTTTCTTGTGGCCCAACTCATGTGCAGTGGCAATGCCAATGCCGTTGAAAGAACCGACTGAGACCACCAACCCGGCAAAGGTGTACCAGGGCAAATTCTGACTTGCCGCCAACCATGCGCCCAGAACGGTCCCCGCGAGTTGGAACGGCACATAGGCCCAGACCAGTGCGCGATAGAAGAAGTCCTGATCAAGCTGCGTCACGGCAGACTCGGGCGGATTGCTGAAGTCCTCACCAAGGGCCATGTCCAGCAAGGGCATGACAAAGTGGATAAAGACTGGCGCATAGAGCAGGTACAGCCACTGGCCACTCCATGCGAATGCCAGCAACGACCCGGTAGATGCCAGTGGAATGGCTGGGCTGAGAAGCCATAGCCAGCGCTTGTCACTCCAATCGGACTTGCGCGGAATCGATCCTTCGGTCATATGCAACCTCTGGTTGGAAAGTCGGTGGGCTTGCCTGTGTGCAGACGTGCCACTGATTCTGCCCGCTTTTGGCATGACGATCAACGCGGATGGACATCGCGCAACATGATGACTCGCCATTCACCGACCCCAACCCGTGATTCGCCGAAAAATGCGCGACAGAGTGCAGGCGGGGCGATATCGTGGCAAAGTCTCAACTCCATCAGGACTCGACCATGCGCTACGACCCGCACCGACACGAAATTTTGGCTCACCACCGCCCCAATCCACGCCGAAGCCTGCTCTGGGGCGTGGCGCTGGTCGCCCTGGGCACTGTCTTCCTGCTGGATCGACTGGCCCTCTTCGACCTTGGGCAATACTTCAATCCCCAAACGCGCTGGTGGCACTTTTTGCCTTTGCTGCTTGCGCTCGGCGGTGCCATCAAGGCGGTCAGCGCCCAGTCCTTGCGAGAGGTCCTCCACGGATTCGGCCAAATCGTGCTGGGCATATGGCTATTTGCTTGCCTGGAGCAGCTATGGGGATTGACGTTTGCCAATAGCTGGCCGATTCTGCTGATTTCCCTGGGTCTACAGATGCTGATTGGCGGTTGGTTCGGCACTGGCCGTGCGACCTGCACGGGGGTCACACGATGAACCCGCGGCGTGACTCTGTGCGCATGGTTCTGGGCGCGTTCGTGGTGCTGGTGGGCGTGCTGGCCCTGGCCGATAATTTGCTGCAAATCAACACACGCCAAGTGTTGCAATTCTGGCCAATGGTGTTTATGGTTGTCGGCGCCATGAAACTCAGCCAGACCCGGCACACGTCGGGTTACCTCATCGGTGCCGGGTTTGTGGTCCTGGGCCTGCTCATGACCTTGAACAATCTGAACCTGATCTCGTTTCACTTGCGCGACTGGTGGCCGCTGCTGGTGATTGGCGCGGGCGTCGCCATGATCGCCAAGGAACCTTTGCGCCGTGGCCTGGTTGACTTGCAGCAACACCTCAACACATCCGGCGATGCGGCAGGCGAACTCAACGTGTCAGCGGTCATGAGCGGCAACAAACTCAGCGTCGTGTCGCAGGACTTTCGCCACGGCGAGGCGTCCGCCGTGATGGGTGGCATGGAGATCGACTTTCGCCAGGCTTCGTTGCAATCCGAGGCCGTGTTGAAAGTAGTCGCAGTGTTTGGTGGCATCGAGATCAAGGTGCCGCCTGACTGGAGCATCGAGTGCCGCATCGTCGCCTTTATGGGGGGCGTGGAGGACAAAACGGTGCCACCTGCTCAAACCACCAAACGTTTGGTGATCGACGGCTTCGCC
>CAYHDD010000558.1:0-2843 GCA_964355195.1 uncultured Rhodoferax sp.
GACCTTCACGTTGTAGTCCACCACGCGCTTGACTGCGACCAGGACTTTCATTGCTAGCACTCCAAAGTTATTGAGGACTTGGTAATTCGTTCGATGCTGGCGTCAAACAAGTTGACGTGCACGTCAACCGGGAATTCTATTCGCTGCCGCCCACACTGCGCGTCGCCAGGATGACATTTAGTTTGCTCAGCCCGGCTATCCGGCGGTCAAGGTCGATGATGCTCGTGTCAGACGCCGGCCAAAACCCGGAGATGCGCCTCCACGCTGCGACCCAACGCACTCATCACATAGCCGCCTTCCAGGCAGGACACGATGCGTCCGCGCGCGTGGCGCCTGGCGACGTCCTTGATGCGGCTGGTGATCCAGGCAAAGTCTTGCTCGGTCAACCCCATCTGCCCCATATCGTCTTCCCGGTGCGCATCGAAACCGGCGCTGATAAAGATCATCTCAGGCGCAAAGGCCTCCAGCCGGGGTATCCAGGCTGATTCAACCATCTCCCGCACTTCCGGGCCCTTGGTGTAGGCCGGAACGGGCAAATTGACGAGGTTGCCGGCGTCTGAATGGGGCCAACCCAAAGGATAGAAGGGGTGCTGGAAGAAGCTCACCATCAGAACGCGATCATCTCCGGCAACGATGTCTTCGGTACCGTTGCCGTGGTGCACATCAAAATCAACAATCGCCACACGCTTCAGGCCGTGGCGTTCGAGTGCGTACTTGGCGGCGATGGCAACGTTGTTGAAGAAGCAAAAACCCATGGCCTTGTCGCGGCAGGCGTGGTGCCCAGGCGGTCGGACCGCACAAAAAGCGTTCTCCATTTCGCCCGCCAGAACGGCGTCTGTGGCGGCCAGGGCAGCCCCTGCTGCACGCAAGGCTGCGTCCCAGGTTCTGACATTCATCGAAGTGTCTGGATCGATCTGGCTGTAGCTTGGGCCACCGGCTTCGATTTCCTCACGCAGCACGTCACTCAGACCACGCAGCGAGGCCACATACATACGGCCATGCGCCAGTTCAACATCGGCCAGCGAGGCGATCGGCGCGCTGCGCCGGTCCAGCGCCACATCCAGACCCGACATCAGAAGCCGGTCTTCGACCGCATCCAGGCGTTCTGGGCATTCCGGGTGCCCTGGCCCCATCTCGTGAGCCCAGCAATCGCGGTGGGTAAAGTATCCTGTCATTGTCACAGTGCGCGTCCGTTCCTGCAAAAAATTTGGTAAGGTTAGGCCATGAATGCTCAAGAAAAACTCAAATCACTGGTCGATCAGCTTAACACGGTCCTGGTAGGCAAGAGTGCTCAGGTTCAGGATTGCGTCGCCTGCCTGCTGGCCGGTGGCCACCTGCTGATCGAGGATGTGCCTGGGGTCGGCAAGACCACCTTGGCGCATGCACTGGCCAGGACTTTCGGCCTCCAGTTTTCGCGCGTCCAGTTCACTGCCGATCTGATGCCCAGCGATCTCTCGGGCGTCTCGATCTACGAACGTGGCAAAGAGAGTTTCGTCTTTCACCCCGGTCCCTTGTTCACACAAGTTCTGCTGGCCGATGAGATCAATCGTGCCAGCCCCAAGACGCAGAGTGCCTTGCTGGAGGCGATGGAGGAGAAGCAGGTCACGGTAGACGGTGAAACGCGCACCCTGCCGACGCCGTTCTTCGTCATCGCCACACAGAACCCGTTCGACCAGATTGGCACCTACGCCCTGCCTGAGTCGCAACTGGACCGCTTTCTGATGCGCATCTCGCTCGGCTACCCGGATCGCGGCGCCGAGCGCGATCTGCTTGCAGGTCGTGATCGGCGTTCGATGGCCGACGCACTACCCGGCCTGCTGAGCGGCGCCGAGCTACAGGCGCTGCAGGCGCAAGTGATCTCCGTTCATACGGGCGAACCGCTGCTCGACTACGTGCAGGACTTGATCGCTGCGACGCGTTCGGGGCGCTGGTTCCTGAAGGGCTTGAGCCCGCGAGCCGGCATGGCCGTCGTGCGTGCCGCCAAGGCCCAGGCGCTGCTCTGCGAACGGGACTACGTGGCCCCGGACGACGTGCAGGCGATCCTGGCACAGACCATCGCACACCGTCTGATTCCGGTCGGCGACGCTGGCCGCGGCTCGGTCGAACAGGTGCAGGCAATGCTGGAAGCGGTGCCACTGCCGTGACAGTGCAGAGCGGCATCGAGCCACCCGCAGCCATTGGCACCGGCAAGTCTGTGGGCTCCGCCTTTCGACGTTGGCTGGAGTCACGCCTGCCTCTGAGCGACAGCATCACGCTGACCCAGCGCACGGTCTACATCCTGCCAACCGGACCCGGGCTCATGCTGGCCGCAACGCTCTTTTTGTTGCTCGTCACGTCCATCAATTACCAACTTAATCTGGGCTATCTGCTGACATTCCTGCTGGCGGGTAGCAGCGTGGTTGGCATGCACGTCAGTCACGCAACGCTGCGCGGACTGACCATGAACCTCGTGCTGCCCGATCCACAGTTTGCAAACAGCAGCACGACCATCGGCATCTACATTCAAAACCATCGCCACTCCATTCGCCATGGTATCGGCCTGGCGGTGCAGGGTTCGTCTCATTGGTTATGGACCGATGTCCCGGCGCAGGGCAGTGTCACCGTGCATGTGGCCTTTAGTCCGCCCCGTCGGGGTTTGCACCGGGTGCCGACCCTGACGGCGGAAACGCGCTTTCCGCTGGGTATCTTCAGAGTCTGGACGGTCTGGCGACCGGCCGCCAAAGTGCTGGTTTATCCGGCACCCGAAGCTTTCCCGCCGCCGCTTCCGCCGGGCCAGCCACGCGCAGACGGCGCCCCCATCATGCTGGCGTTGTTCGTCCTGTTCCCAAGAATCGCGCCCTTGT
>CAYHDD010000559.1:0-2843 GCA_964355195.1 uncultured Rhodoferax sp.
ACCCATGGCGGTGGTAAAGCGCTCCTGGTTGATGGCCTTGAGCAGGGCCTGGCGGACCTTGACGTTGTTGAAGGGTGGATGCAACTGGTTCATGATCATCCAGCCCTGCCAGGGACCGGAGGGTGCCACCTTGATGTTGGGGTCGGCGCGCAGCGGTGTGATGTAGTCGGGCGGCACTTGCTCGACATAGTCCACCTCGCCTTTTTGCAGCGCGGCGATGGCGCTGTTGGCGTCAGGGAGGTAGAGCCATTCAACCCGGTCGAAAGCCGTCTTTTTGCTGCCCGACAGGTAATTGGCCGGCTCGCTGCGCGCTATGTAGTGGGGGTTCCTGATGAAGACCAGTTTGTTGCCGGGCACCCATTCATCGCGTTTGAAAATGAAGGGGCCGGAACCCAGCACTTCGGTCATGGGCGTTGTGGTGGGCAGTCTGGCCAGACGTTCGGGCATGATGATCGGCGGAAAGCTTGAGGGCTTGGAGAGCCCGTCCAGCACCAGGCCAAAGGGTTCCTTCAGCGTCAGCGTGAAGCTGGTGGCATCGACCGCTTTCCACTCCGGGCCGGAGGCGACCATGGCGCGACCGATGCTGTCCTTGCTGGCCCAGCGCTGGATCGAGGCCACTGCGTCAGCGGCGGTGACCGGGCTGCCATCGGAAAACTTGAGGCCGGGGCGCAGCGTGAAGGTCCACTGCTTGCCGTCTTTGGAAGTCGTGTATTTCTCCACCATCTGAGGCCGCGGCACGCCCTTGTCGTCTCGGCCGAACAACATGTCGTACACCATGTAGCCGAAGTTGCGCGTGATGTAGGCGGTCGTGAAAGTGGGGTCCAGGATTTTCACATCGGCGTGAGCGACCACACGCAAGGTCTTGGTCTGCGCCAGGGTCGGCGTGCTGGTCATGCCCAGCAGCAGGGTTCCCAGGCACGTGAGGGTTGCAAGTGTGCGGTGCTTCATCGGTATTTCTCCTTCGTTGATATTGGAATAGTGAGCTCTTGGGTTCAGGGTTTGAGTGGCCACTTCGGCCGCTTCACCTTGCGGTAGGGCAGGGTGTTGAGGTCGCGAGCCACCGATCCGCTTGCATCAGCATAGATCACATGGCGAGCGATTTTTGAAAACGAAGCATAAAAATGCTGCGACGACTTGACGACGATGATCTTGCGCCGTGCAATGTCACAGTCGGCGCCGGTGAACAGGTCGGTACCCACGGCCTGGTTTCGCAAGGTGCAGAGCAGGATTTCGATGCCGCTCGCCTCGACCAGTGCGCAGTCGCCCATCGGCGTCGGCGTGTTGGACAAGCCAGTCTGCACCAAGGCCCGTGTCAGCGCTTTGACCGTGCATTGCAGGTCCATCGGGTCGCCAGACAGCGGACTGATCTTGCCACCGATGCGCAGCGGCAGCTTTGCGCCGACACCGGCGTCGAAGGCGATGCGCACCGCAACCGGATCCCACAGTGGTCCGAGTACCGCGTTCGTGATGCCACGCTCCACCATGCGCCGCAGAATGAAGGTGGCGTCGCTGGCAGCGCCACCGCCGGGGTTGTCGGCACCATCGGAAATCACCACCGGTCCACCGTCGAAGGCCAGTGCCTCATCGAGCGCGGTATCGACATCGGGGTAAGCTGGCGCGAGTTGTTCGCGCATGGCGATCAGCTCATCAGCCAGTTGGCGCGCGAGCGCCGCTGCTTGAGCCGCGTCATTGTCGGTGTAGACAAAAACTTTGGTTCCCATGTCCGCCACGTCGCCCCAGGGAAAACCATGTGTGACGGAAATCGACAGCACGCCGTTCTTGCCTTCGAGCGACTGGAGCCGGTCGACAAAGGCGCGCGCCGGATCACGCGAGGTATGCACCGACACAATCATTTCGCAATCCACCATAGCCAGGGTCGGGCGGATGCGCCTTTCAACCAGCTCCGCACACAGGTCGACCAACTCGATGGCGCGCTCCCTTACATCCGTGTGCGGATACTCCTTGTAGCAGATCAGCAGATTTGCGTTGTCGAGCATGGCCTGGCTCAGGTGGTTGTGCGGATCGAGCTCGGCGCCTACGACCACATCGGGGCCGGCGATCTGGCGCACGCGCAGAAGCAGGTCACCTTCACAATCGTCATAGCCGTCCGCCACCATCGCGCCGTGCAGGCCGAGCAGGACCATGTCTACCGGCAGCGCGGCGCGCAGGTCTCGCAGCAGTTCGTCGCGCAGTGTCTCGTAGGCATGGCGTGTGGTGGTGCCGCTGGGCTGGGCGCCGGCCACCATGCCTTCGACCAGATCCCAGCCATCTCGCTCGCCGCGAAGCCGCGCCGCCCACAGCGGGCCGCTGAAAAAGAGCATGTGGTCCGGATGCTGGCCTGCCGGGTAGTAACCGCGGTCGCCAAACGATGCGAGCCCGGTCGGCATCGGCGCAAAGGTGTTGGTTTCGGTGGCGAGGGCTCCGCTAAAAACGCGCATGATGTGATCCAGGTGTTGAGTGCGTGAAAACGTCAGGTCACTACTGTACGGCCAAATGGTCCACGCAGTGCACGATAGATCGCCGTAGCCCAATGGCGCCGAGTGTCAGACAAATCAGTGGCTACTTTGCGCCGACATCGGCACTGCTGGCCGCTGCTCTCGGCGACATAGCACGGTCGCGGGGCATGACGCAGGTTGCGAAGGATTCCGGTATCACCAGAGAAGCTTGGTAGAAGGCTCTTCGGCCAGGCAGCGAACCGCGCTTCGATACAGTCAGCCGCGTTTGCGCAGCCCTTGGCGTGCGTCTGGTCGCGCAACCTGCGCATGCCGCTGCCTAACTCTTTCAACTAATTCCATTTCCAAATCATTCGTGTCTAGGCGTCGAGCCGCAGGCAGTGCTGTAGC
>CAYHDD010000560.1:0-2826 GCA_964355195.1 uncultured Rhodoferax sp.
GAGGATGCCCACCAGGTTGGTCTCGCCCGTGCTGTAGAGCCAGCGCGTGCCGGCAGGCACTTCGCGCGGGAGTTTGCGCATGTAGCTTACCAGTGCGTCCACACCGTCTTCAGGTTCGTGGTTGTTGAACTTCGCAACGTCGGCGTTGGGGTCGGCGTAGTCCTCATTCCACTTCACGCCCGAGGTCATGGTCAGCAACTGGCGGATGCTGACGTCGTCGTAGGCTGAACCTTTCATCTGCGGGATGTAGTCGCTGACCTTGTCGTCCATGCTTTTGATATGGCCGTCGCGGACAGCCGCACCCACCAGGGTGGAGGTGACGGACTTGGCAACCGAGAAACTGGTCCAGCGACCACTGCTGTCAAAGTCCAGGCCGTAGCGCTCCAGGCGCAACTTGCCGTCATGCAGCACCAGAAGAGCCGCGCTGCGCTGGCCAGCCATGTAGGCATCGACGTCCAGAGCGAGCTTCAGCGGTGGCCCCGGCGGCAAAGGGGAGGGTGTGCCACTGGCCGGGATGACGTGCCACTTGGCCAAGAGGGAAATCCGGTCCATCGCGCGAAATGCCGCATCGCGCTGCGATTGGCTCCAGAACAGCAGATCGCGGTTGGTGGGCACCGTTGCCAGCAGTCCACGTGTTTCTTTGTCCAGGCTGAACCAGCCGACGACACCGGCAACGGCCAGGACGGCCAGCGTGCCCAGGGCAATCTTCTTGAATTTCAATTGGTTTCTCCTCAGGGTGGGTGCTTGTTGGCTGGATTTGACACAGTGACGCGATTGTGGCTCATCTGCCCATGACGCCACGGCGGATCGACATTTCAATCAAGCGCGGGTGGTCTTCATGTCGGGAGGCGTCGGGCAGAAGGCGGCAAGGTGACGGTGATGACCAGTCCGGGTGACGCATTGGTGATCGTGAATTCACCGCCATGCGCCAGCGTCACCAGCTTGCACAGGTACAGGCCCAGACCGACGCCACCATCGTCGCGTGCGCGGGAGGCATCGGGTCGGTAAAAAGCTTGCGCGAGCTTGGGCAATTGCTCGGGCGGTACACCGGTGCCGAAGTCCCGCACGCTGAGCTCCACGCCACCCCGCTCGGTCGCACGCAGGCGCAGCAAGGGCGGCTGCGACGCATCCACACTGTGGCGCAACGCGTTGTCCATCAGGTTTCGCAGCAGCAAGCGCATGCGCGCGGGGTCGAGATGCAGCACCGGCAGATGATCCGCAATGTCCTGTTGCACCCCCTGGCTCAGACTGCTCAACACCTCATGCGCCAAGGCCTTGAGTTCTACTTCGTCGCAGTGCAGCGCGGCATGGCGTGTGGACAGCCGCTCGCTTTCCAGCAGATCGGTCACCAGGTCGCGCATCAGCGCCAGATCGCGCAGCAAGGCTTCGCGGCTGGCCTGCAACTCCTCGGTTTCCGGGAGTAGTTCGGTATTCAGGCGCGCGCGCGTCAACGGGCTGCGCAGCTCGTGGCTGATGGCCAGCAGCAGGCCGCGTTTGGCGTCCAGCATTTGCTGGAGGTCGGCCGCCATCGTGTTGATGGTGCCAGCCAGTTCGCCCAACTCGTCGGGGTGGCTTGGGCGGTGCACTGAAATAGGCTGACCAAAGTCACCTGCACCAAAGCGCAGCGCACCGGCACGTAGGTCGTCCAGCGGTCGCAGCAGGCCGCGAACCCTGCGGTACGCCATTGCCGTCAATAGCAGCAACAAGGTCAGCGTGGCCCAGCCGATAGAACGCGGCTGGTCGCTCCAGGCAGCGGAACTCAAGGCAAACTGGATGCGGTGGCCGTCCGCCGTCTTGCGCTCCAGCAGATGTTCTTCCTGACCCCATTGGGTGCTGTTGCGCAGGGGTTGTGGGGTTTGCTGCAAATTTGGGTGGCTGCGCCAGTTCACGGTCGGGCCGGTGATCGTCACACGCAAGGGCAGACGCTCCACCAGCGCCTGCGCATGATCCACACTGGGCGGACTACCGATCTCGGCCGCCAGTTTGTCGACATAGTCCATCACCAGCGGGCGAGCCGCGTCGCGCCAGCCGATGCTGATCGCATATTGCATGCCGCCCAGAAAGATGGCGCTCATGGCAAAGGCCAGAAGTACAAACAAGGCCATCAGGCGAGCGCGCAGTGAATGCGCCAGGGCGTGGCGGGCGCGATGGTGCCACCTCATGGCAGGGTCCGGTTTACAGCCAGGGTGTAGCCGGCGTTGCGCAGCGTCTTGATGCAGTCCAGCGGCTCGAGCTTCCTGCGCAGGCGGCTGACGACAATGTCCACCGCACGGGTTTGCATGTCCACCTCATGGCCACGCAGGTGGTTGAGAATGTCGTCGCGGTGAAAGACCTTGCCGGGCTCTTTTGACAACAGGACCAGCAGGTCGAATTCGGTGCTGGTCAGACTAAGGCCCTCGCCCTGGCGCAGCACGCTGCGGGTGGGCAGGTCAATCACGAGGCCATCAAAGCGCAGATTCTGGTCGCCCGATGAAGCCGCCAAGCTTGGTGAGGCCACGCGACGGCGTAGCACGGTCTGTAGCCGCGCGACCAGTTCACGCGGCTCAAAGGGTTTGGGCACATAGTCGTCGGCACCCAGTTCCAGCCCCACCACACGGTCCATCACCTCGCCACGGGCGGTGAGCATGATGATGGGAATGTCGCTGTCCTTGCGGATGGTGCGACACAGGGCAAAGCCATCCATCTCCGGCAGCATGACGTCCAGAATGGCGGCGTCATAGCGTTCACGTTGGAGCTGGGCCAGCCCCCGACTAGGCTTCAAGGCACAGTCCAGCTTGAAGTCAAAACGCGCAAGGTAGGCCGCCAGGGGCGGTCCTAATTGGGCGT
>CAYHDD010000561.1:0-2807 GCA_964355195.1 uncultured Rhodoferax sp.
GGCTTTGCCGAGAGCTTTATTGCCGGGGACTGGAGTACACCGAATCTGACCGAGTTGCTCAAGGTGTTTTCGGCCAACCGCCGGGAGGTCGATGCCATGATCTTCGGCACCTGGCTCGGCCGGTTTCTGTACCGCGTAAACCACCTGCTGCACCACAATAGCCGCGCCAACAGCCGCAAAAACATTCACGCCCACTACGACCTGGGAAATGCGTTTTACAGCCTGTGGCTGGACGACACCATGAACTATTCCAGCGCCTGGTTCGAGGGCGACCTCTCGCGCCCCCTGCCAGAGTCGCAAAACGCCAAAGTGCGCCGTGCCTTGGCCATGGTCGGCGTGAAACGCGGCGACCGAGTGCTGGAGATCGGCTGCGGCTGGGGCGCGTTGGCCGAGCAAGCCACGGTGAGTCTGGGCGCGTCGGTCGTGGGCGTGACGCTCAGCACCGAGCAACTGGCCTACGCCAATGCGCGCATGCAGCGCCTGGGCGTGAGCACCGGCCAAGACAAGCGTGCCGACTTGCGGCTGCAAGACTACCGCGACATCAAGGATGCGCCGTTTGACGCGATTTGTTCCATCGAGATGGTGGAGGCGGTGGGCCAGGCCTATTGGCCTGCGTACTTTGCGACCGTCGGCCGCCTGCTGAAGCCCGGTGGGCGGGCCTGCGTACAAAGCATCGTGATTGACGACGCCTTGTTTGACCGCTATGTGGCATCGACAGACTTCATCCAGCAGTACATCTTCCCTGGGGGTTGCCTGCCCTGCCCGCGTGAATTTCGCCGCCAGGCCAAGGCGGCCGGGCTGGAAGTGGTAGACGAATTTGCCTTTGGCGCCGACTATGCCGAGACCTTGCGCCGTTGGCGCGATGCGTTTCTGGCGCGCAAAGCCGAGGCAGCAACGCTGGGCTTTGATGCGCGCTTTCTGCGCATCTGGGAGTTCTACCTGGCCTACTGCGAAGCCGCGTTTGACTCGGGTGACATCAGCCTGGTGCAGTACACCTTGCAGAAACCGGCGGTGCTTACGCCATGAAACGACGCAGCCTGTTGCAACGATCGCTCCTTCTCGCCGCCGTCGCCGCGACCGCGCTGCTAGGCGCGTGCACTGCGCCGCAGGTTCAGGACTACGCGAAAGAAGCGCCGGTGCTGGAACTGCGCGACTACTTCAATGGCACGCTGGACGCCTATGGCATCTTCACCGACCGCTCCGGCAAGGTCGTCAAGCGCTTCAGCGTGGTGATGACTTGTTCATGGCAGGGCGATGCTGGCGTGCTGGACGAAGTCTTCAGCTATTCCGACGGCACCACCCAGCGGCGTATCTGGCGGCTCGCGCGCCACGCCAATGGCCGCTACACCGGCCAGGCGGACGATGTGGTGGGTAGCGCTGAAGGCCAGCAGAGTGGCAATGCGTTCAACTGGGCCTATACCCTGGCCCTGCCGGTCAACGGCAAGGTGATCGAGGTGCAGTTTGACGACTGGATGTACCTCATGAACGACAAGGTCATGCTCAACAAAGCCGCCATGCGCAAATGGGGCGTGGGACTGGGCGAAGTGACGCTTTCGTTTGTGAAGCGGTAGCCATGGCACTGAACCCGCCCATGGCTGACTGGCGTGGCCGTACCGTCTGGCTGGTGGGTGGGTCGACCGGCATTGGTCGCGCCACGGCATCGGCTTTGCATTCGCAAGGTGCGAAGGTGGTGGTGTCGGCACGCAGTGCAGGCGCGCTCAGCGCATTCGCCGCTGCGCACCCTGGCTCCTTTGCGCTTACGCTTGATGTCACCGATCCGCTCGCCGTCAAAACGGCGGCTTCTGCCCTCGCGGCACAGGGTAGCCTGGATTGCGTTCTGTACTGTGCGGGCCACTACCACGCCATGGACGCCACCCGCATCGACATGCCGGACCTGCTGCAGCACAACCAAATCAACTACCTGGGTGCGCTGTACGTGCTGGACGCGGTGCTGCCGCTATTGCTGGCGCAGCCGTTGCACCAGCACACCGGTCAGCGCGGCCACATCAGTTTGATGGGCAGTGTGGCGGGCTACCGGGGCCTGCCCAACAGCCTGGCCTATGGCCCGACCAAGGCCGCGCTCATTAACCTGGCCGAGACGCTGTACCTTGACCTGCAGGCCCAAGGCGTGGGCGTATCGCTCATCAACCCCGGCTTTGTGGACACACCGTTGACGCGCCAAAACCAGTTCAAAATGCCCGCCCTGATCAGCGCGGAGCAGGCAGCGCAGGAGATACTGCGCGGCTGGGCGCGCGGAGAGTTTGAAATCCACTTCCCCAAGCGCTTTACCCGCTGGATGAAAGCCCTGCAACTCTTGCCCTACCCCGCATTGTTTGCAGCCATGCGTCGCCTCAAACCGGCTTAGAAAACCCCATGAACACCGCTGTAAATCGCATTGTTGAAGCCTTCCAGACCCTCACCCCTGCGAGTGTGGAAACGCTCGACACCCTTTACGCCCCCGACGCACGCTTCAAGGACCCGTTTAACGATGTGCAGGGCGTGGCCGAGATTCAGCGCATCTTTCGCCACATGTATGTGAATCTGGAGAATCCGCGCTTCCTCATTACAGGGCGCATCGTTCAGGGTACGCAGTGCTTTCTGACCTGGGAGTTTCACTTTACTTTCAGGCGATTCAAACGGGGCCAGGCGCAGTGCATTTTGGGTGGTTCACATCTGGTGCTGAACGACGAAGGGCGCATTGGCTTGCACCGCGATTACTGGGACGCGGCTGAAGAACTGTACGAAAAGCTGCCCTTGGTTGGCGGCCTGATGCGATGGATGAAACGACGCAGCAATTCGTAATGGCT
>CAYHDD010000562.1:0-2807 GCA_964355195.1 uncultured Rhodoferax sp.
ACTGGCCCGAGCGCGCGCTGGTGGTTTCGCTGATGGTGCCCTGCAACGAGTCCTCGTGGAAGGCGATTCTGGCGCGCGTGGAAGACACCGGCGCCGACGGCCTGGAGCTCAATTTCGGTTGTCCGCACGGCATGAGCGAGCGCGGCATGGGCGCTGCTGTTGGCCAGGTGCCGGAGTACATCGAGATGGTGACGGCCTGGTGCAAACACTATTCGAAACTGCCGGTCATCGTGAAGCTGACGCCCAACATCAGCGACATCCGCCAACCGGCGCGCGCCGCGATGCGCGGTGGTGCCGATGCCGTCTCCTTGATCAACACCATCAACTCGATCATGGGGGTGGATCCGGTCACGCTGACCATGTCACCGGCGACTGGCGGCATGGGGTCGCATGGCGGCTACTGTGGCCCGGCCGTGAAGCCGATCGCCCTCAACATGGTGGCCGAAATTGCGCGTGATCCGCTCACCGCTGGCTTGCCTATTTCTGGCATCGGCGGCATTGGCAACTGGCGCGACGCCTTTGATTTCATCGCGCTCGGCGCCGGTTCGGTGCAGGTTTGTACCGCCGCCATGGTGTATGGCTTCAAAATCGTCCAGGAGATGAACGACGGTCTGTCCAACTACATGGACCAAATGGGCTTCACCAGCGTCAGCCAGATGGTCGGCAAGGCCTTACCTAGCGTCTCGGACTGGCGCTACCTGAACCTCAATCACATCAGCAAGGCCGTCATCAACCAGGAAAGCTGCATCCAGTGTGGGCGATGCCACATTGCCTGCGAAGACACCTCGCACCAAGCCATCAGCGTCAGCCCCGCCGCCGACGGCAAGCGCCGCTTCGACGTGATGGAGTCCGAGTGCGTCGGTTGCAACCTGTGTGTAACGGTGTGCCCGGTGCCGGACTGCCTGACGCTGCGTGACCTCAGGCCCGGTGAGACCGATCTACGCACCGGCAAAGCAGTCTGCGCCGAGCACGCCGACTGGACCACGCATCCAAACAATCCGATGCGCCAGAGCGCCGCACCGTTGGCGTAACATGCGTCGGCTGATCTGACAAAGTGCATTCGAAGCATGGCAGGGTTTGGCGCAGCGCACGGGGCCGGATCCGAGACAGTTTTTTAACAAGCAACCGGAGACAGGTATGAGTTCTTTAGCTAGCGACAACCCCCTGATCAATGACGACCTGCGACCCACAACCGATGCCCAGCGGCACTGGAAGGTGACCGACTTTGCCGCGCTGTGGGTTGGCATGGTGGTGTGTGTACCGACCTACACCATGGCCAGCAGCATGCTCGATCAGGGCTTCACCTGGCAGATGGCGATTCTTCTGGTCTTCCTGGCCAACTGCATCGTGCTGGTGCCGATGATTTTGCTGGGTCGCGCCGGAACCCGGTACGGCATTCCGTTCCCGGTTTTGGCACGCGCTTCATTCGGTGTAAAAGGTGCCAATCTGCCCGCCGTATTGCGTGGCCTGGTGGCCTGCGGCTGGTTCTCCATCAACTGCTACTTTGGCGGTCTGGCGTTGCACGGTTTTCTGAACGTGGTGGGCATGGGTCTGGCCGGTCCTGCGCAGGGCGAATTCATCAGCACCTCGCAGCTGGTGTGCTTCTACCTGTTCTGGGCGGTGCACATTTATTACATCTGGAACGGCATCGAATCGATTCGCAAGCTCGAGGTGGTGGCAGCGCCGCTGATGATCCTGGCTTCAGTGGCACTGGTGGTCTGGGCATTCATGTCGGTACCCTCGGGCAAGTTGCTCGACCTGCCGGCGAAGATTGTTGAAGGGGGCCCCAAGACCTGGGCCGCATTGACCGGTCTGGTCGGCTTCTGGGCCACGCTGGCGCTCAACATTCCGGACTTCACGCGCTTTGCCAAAAGCAACCGCGATCAGATGGTTGGACAGGCCATTGGCCTGCCGATTCCGATGGCACTGTTTTCAATGGTGGGCATCATCGGCTTCTCGGTTTCGCAAATCCTGTACGGCAAGGCGCAGCTGTTCCCGGACGGCCTGCTGACGCAAATGGGCACCTTTGCCTCAGCGCTCGGCCTGGTCGTTATTCTGCTGGCCAACCTGACCACCAATGTGGCGGCCAACCTGGTGTCGCCGTCCTACGACTTCTCCAACCTGGCACCCGACAAGATCAGCTTTCGCACCGGCGGTCTGATCGCTGCGGTGGTCGGCCTGCTGTTCATGCCCTGGAAGCTGCTGGCAACCTCGGGCGGCTACCTGTTTACCTGGCTCGGCGGCTACGGCACCCTGCTCGGCGCCATTGCTGGCATCTTGCTGGTGGACTTCTACCTGGTGCGCAAGGGCGATCTGAAGGTCGATGATCTGTACCGCCGTGGCGGCGCCTATGAATACAGTGGCGGCTGGAACATGCAGGCCATCATCGCCTTTGCGCTGGGTGTGTTGCCCTGCCTGCCGGGCTATCTGGTGGTCTCCGGTGTGCTCGACAAAGCCTCGGTGAACCCGAGCTTGGTCAGCCTGTTTGACTTTGGCTGGTTCTTCAGTTTGGCGGTGGCCGGCCTGTACTACTTCATCACTGCCAAACGCAACTGACTGACAAACCATTGCGGGACAGACCGGAGCTCTGTCCCCAACTGATTGAGGAGAGATGATGAGCACTGTTTTGATTCAAGGCGGCACAGTGGTCAATGCCGACCGCGCCTTTGTGGCCGATGTGTTGTGCCGTGACGGGCAGATCGTCGCCGTCGGCCAAGACCTGAGCGCACCGACCGGCGCCACGCTGGTCGATGCTGGCGGCCAGTACGTGCTGCCCGGCGGCATTGATCCGCACACGCACATGCAGC
>CAYHDD010000563.1:0-2803 GCA_964355195.1 uncultured Rhodoferax sp.
GAGCGAGGCGAGCAGCGCAAGGAACCGCGCAGCGGCCCTGACGTCGGCTCGCCTTTCTTTTCCTTCGTTTTCTTTGGCGAAGCAAAGAAAAGGGAGTCGCCTGCCGGGGCGAGACCCGGCTTGCAACAAGAACAAGAAAAACTGAATTTGAACCATCGCTGCACGCCGTGCCACACCAGACCCTGCCCTGCGCCGCAGGCTCAACCAATCAACCCGGTGCAGTCGGCAAACTGCGCAGATTGCGCAGCACGGGCTGGCGCCAGCCCCACCAGGCCAGGGTCAGCGCACCGACGCCACCCAGGGCCAGTGCCCAGCGCAGGCCGAGGTGCTCGCCCAGGTAGCCACCGAGCAGCGCGCCTGGGCCAGCTGGCAACAGAATCAGCCAGCGCATGGTGCTGGTCATGCGCCCCAGCAGGGGTTCGGGGGTGACCGCCTGACGCAGCGCCAGGAAGTTGATGAAGATGAGCACGGCACCAGCACTGAAGCACAGCAGCATAAAGACGAAGGAAGTGACTCCCCAAGCCCCGGTGGGCGCCAGCGCCAGTTGCAGCCAGCCCAGGCCGCAGACGCCAAAACCCAAAATCAGGCAGGGGCCTGGGCCGACTCGGCGCGAGATACGGTTGCCCAGGGTGCTGGCGACAATCGTCCCCAGCCCCAGGCCCATGTAGCACAGGCCGACCTGGCGCTCGTTCAACTCCAGGGTGCGCGTGGCAAACAGAATCTGCACGACCATCGCGCACTGATGGCACATTTGCCACAGGCCGACGGCGCAGGCCAGCGACACCAGCATGCGGTTGCCAGCGACAAAGCGCAGCCCCTCTTTCAGGTCGCGCCAGAAGTGGGTTTGCTCGGTTGAGACGCGGTTCTCGGTGACGCGCAGACCGCGCAGAATGGCCACGCTGGCGAGCAACAGCAGGGCGTCGGCCAGCAAGGCCAAGGGTGCGCCTACCAGTTTGATCAAGGCACCGGCGACGCCGGGGCCGGCAACTTCGGCGCCCGAGGAGGCCAGAGCGTTCTTGGCATGCGCTTCCACCAGCCGTGCACGCGGGACCACCTGCGTCAGCACGATTTGCGCGGCGGTACCGGCGGTCACGAAGACGCAGCCGATGGCGAAAGCCACACCATACATATAGGGGAGGCTGAGCCAGTCCAGGTACCAGGCCAGCGGCACGCTGGCCAGAATCACGGCAATCAGGGCCTCGCCGACGACGTAGACCGGCAGCTTGCGCACCCGATCCAGCCAGACCCCGGAGGGCAGCGAGAGCAGCACAAAGGGCGCCAACTCCATCGCCGTCAGAATGCCCATCTGCGAGGGCGAGGCGTGCAGCAGCACCGCCGCTGTCAGAGGCAGGGCGAGCATGGTGATCTGACCACCGAAGGAACTGATCAGGATCGAGGTCCACAGGCGTCGGTAGGTGGCGTCTCGCAGCAGGTCATTGGCTGGCAGGGAAAACCAGGGTGAGCGCAAGAGTTGCCACAGTCGACGCCGAGCGCTGGTGGCTTCAGGCGGCATGAAATTTCCGTGTGCATCGTTTCCCCCCGACACTGGAGGGCGTGAGCGTCTGATTCTAGCCAGCGAGCGCTGGCTCTGCGCAGACCGCTACCGCAGCGGAGCAATACTCACCCAAAGCCTGTCGGTCAATAATAGAAGGGTGTGCAGCGACTTTAGGGGCAAGACCGCAATGGCTGCACCGACCACCGGGATCCACCATGAAGCAAGTCAATACCGCTGAACCGCACGATTTGACAGAGCGCGCGCGACGTCAGGCGCAGGTCGTCGCCGCGCTCTCGGCCTGTCTGCCGGCGCACGCCCTGTTGTGGCAGAGTGAAGACACGACGCCCTATGAGTGCGATGGTCTGAGTGCCTATCGGCAGCGTCCGCTGGTGGTGGCCTTACCCGAGACGCCGTCGCAAGTGCAGGCGGTGCTGCGCGTCTGTCATGGTTTGGCGGTGCCGGTTGTGGCTCGCGGCGCGGGCACTGGCCTGTCAGGCGGCGCCATGCCGCACGCCATGGGCGTCACGCTGTCGCTCGCGAAGTTCAACAAGATCGTCCAGGTCGACCCGCTGAGCCGAACGGCTGTGGTGCAGTGCGGCGTGCGCAATCTGGCCATCAGCGAGGTGGCCGCACCTTTTGGTTTGTACTACGCGCCAGACCCATCGAGCCAGATCGCCTGCACCATTGGCGGTAATGTGGCTGAGAACGCGGGCGGCGTGCACTGCTTGAAGTACGGGCTGACGCTGCACAACATTGTCAAGCTCAGAGGCTTCACGATGGACGGGGAGGCGACTGAATTTGGTTCCGATGCGCTCGATGCGCCTGGCCTGGACCTGCTCAGTGTGGTGATCGGCTCTGAGGGCATGCTGGCGGTCATCACCGAAGTCACCGTCAAACTGGTGCCCAAGCCGCAGCTGGCGCGCTGCATCATGGCCAGTTTTGACGACATTCGCAAAGCCGGCGCTGCGGTCGCGGCGGTGATTGCCGAGGGCATCATCCCGGCCGGTCTGGAGATGATGGACAAGCCAATGACCGCAGCCGTGGAAGACTATGTTCATGCTGGCTACGACCTCGATGCTGAAGCCATCCTGCTTTGCGAAAGCGACGGCACGCCCGAGGAGGTGGCGGAAGAGATCGAGCGCATGAGCGCGGTTTTGCGCCAGCATGGCGCCAGCGCCATTGCAGTGAGTCGGGACGAAGCCGAGCGGCTCAAGTTCTGGAGCGGGCGCAAGAACGCTTTCCCGGCCAGCGGGCGCATCAGCCCGGACTACATGTGCATGGACTCGACCATTCCGCGCAAGCGCCTGG
>CAYHDD010000564.1:0-2801 GCA_964355195.1 uncultured Rhodoferax sp.
CCGTCGTCATAGACATTGACCAATATGGTCTTTCCATCGACCGTGATATTTCTTTCGTGGACTTCGGGTTCTTCCATGCTGCAGTCTCATGCCTGTTTTGCGACTCCGTGATTGTCGCCGCTGTGCAGGTTTCTGTGCGGAATGTGCTTTCGGTTGATTGGCTTCAAAGGGCTTGTCTGGATGGGTTGTGTCGTCCGACGTAAATTAATTTCGAAGTCGAAGGGGAAGAATTTAAAACTTGGGACTACACGTGTCAGTTGAAGGCAATAGGTGCCGGAAGCTGGCACTGGAAGGCTCAGTCGGTCCCTCTTGGTGTCCATAAGACCGGCATGGAGCTACGAATGATTACCCAGAGACTATTGACCCTTAACGACCTTGCGCTGATGCTTGGTCGGGCTACTGACACTATCAAAAAGGACATGCGTCGCAATCCGGATGCTGTGCCTCCAAGGTTGGTACTTCCACACACCAAACTGCTTCGGTGGCGGGCATGCGACGTCGACGCTTGGCTGGCGCTGCACGTACAGGAGCCATATCTTTCCGGAGAAATGCAATGAGCGCGGCGGAACGAGTGAATCCTTTCGGCCGGCGACTCGACATTCGCCAAATCCTGTCAACAAGTCCCCCAGTTCAGGACCACGTATTGCCGGGCCTCCTAGCAGGCACTGTTGGCATGTTGGCGGGCCCTGGTGGCATAGGCAAGACCATGTTCGAGCTGCAGGTGGCCTTGGCGGTCGCATGTGGTGGCAGCATCTGTGGGGGCCTTTTTGAAAACAGGGAGGGGGACACCATGACGGCTCGAAAGCCGGGCAGGGTAGTCCTGGTTGCCGCTGAGGAGGTCGTCGAAGTGATTTGGCACAGGCTTCATGCCATTGTTGCGACCTTGATGGAACGCCCGGAGCTTCTGGGCACTGACGCTGACCCGGCAAAGTTGATGGACCTTTGGGAGCAAAACCTGCATATCTACGCGCTGGCAGGGATGCCGCGAGTCACGCTGATGGACCGTGATTTGGCGCCAACCGAAAGCTTCAAACAGCTGATGGCTGCTTGTTCTGGCGCCAGACTGGTCATCTTGGACCCGATTCGCCGCTTCCACGACTCGGATGAAAACGATTCTGGTGAAATGACCGCGTTGATTCAGCAACTGCAGGAGTTGTCTGTTGCCAACAAGCCGGCGGTCATCTTTGCCCACCACACTAATCGGTCCTCAAACCAGATGGGGCTTGGTGACACGGCGGACGCCGCACGGGGCTCCACAGCTCTGTCCAATGGTGTGAGATGGCAGCTCAACCTGTCCGAGCCCACCAAGGTGGCTGCCCGGTCTCTGGGCATTAACGAGGCGGACCGCAAGAGCTACGTCATGGTTGACATTTCCAAAGCGAACTACATGCCGCCACAGCGTACCCAAGTACTGGAGCGGCTTGCGGGCGGTGTACTCATGCTCGATGGCAAAGCTCGGGAGGCAGAAGCTGTTGCCAAGCCAAAGCGTATCAAGGCAACACCGCGTCTCCGGGCTGTTCAGTCATGAGCGCGCCACCGGCCAGAGTTGAAAACAGGAGGATGGTCTATTGCCACTCTCCTGTGGGCTTGAGTATGCTGTTTCGCCCGCTGCCAAAGCGAAAAGGTGGGGCACGGCCGGCCTTGGACATAACCTATCGACAATTTGAGGAGGGGCCGTATCTACGCTTTAGTGGTCGGGCAGCGTTGGGCATTCCTGAGCAGACATTGCTACTGGCCATCATGGAATTGGCGAAACAACAATTCGAGGCCTTTGCGAGTGATGTCGTCGTCAATGCCGGCACCGAAAGTGAGATTGGCCGGGAGCTCTGGAACAAGCTTCACAAGGATGGCGTCGGCACCGGGGAGCAAACGCTACGGTTGGAGACCAGCTGGCATGAGCTGAATCGCCGTTGTGGCGCACAGAATGGAGGGACTTCCCAGGAACTGCGAGAGCAGCAGCTTGAGCGTCTGTGCGAGGTCATCGTATGGGAGTGCCAGGGAGACAAGAAAGGTACCAAGCGCCAGTCATATCTGGTGGCGCTGTTGGTTGGGAACAATGAGCGCATCCATTTGGCTCTGAACTGTAGGCTTGCTTCGGCACTACTCGGCGAACGCTATTCGCAGGTCTCAATGTCTGAGCGGCTTGCTCTCGATGAAGATATTCCGATGGCATTGCATGCCTTTTTGTCAACGGCGATTGCCCATGGCCGCAACTTGAAGATTGGGGTGGAGAGGCTGGTGGGGCGTCTGTGGCCTGGGAGCTCTGATACCGCGCCGAGAAGCACGCATCGAGGACGCCGCAAGGAAGTTCGTGATGGTTTGATTGCCATTGGTCGACTTGAAGGTTGGAATGTCGGCTGGGAGCGTGCAGACATGGCAATCGTCACGCGACGTGGTGCAGGCGTTGGCGATATGACGAGTCATATCGGGAACAAAACATCGTCATATCCCCAACAGGCGTTGCCGATAATCATTAAAGAAAACAAGGGCTTACGCTCGTTTGACGCGTCTGGAATATTCTCTAATAAGAATACAGGTGCCTGAGTAGCAGAAGGCGCGCTACGCTGGCGCTCCTTCTGCTCAGGAGCTCAATCCGGACTTCCATGCATGGGGACGCGAATGCGTCCGTCCCTGACTTCCATTTGGGCGTGATGTTCTGCAAGGAGAAGACTCTTTTCTGTCCAGTTACCTCGGTTACCCGAGTTACCTGGATTGGGCAAGAGGGAGAAATTGGTGTGTCGGCATTGGGTAAGCGTTTGTCGAAGGGTCGTAAAACAGTTGCATTTGAAATGAGTATCAGT
>CAYHDD010000565.1:0-2801 GCA_964355195.1 uncultured Rhodoferax sp.
CGAAGGGATTGTCCGAATCCAAACTTTTGACCTCTTCTCGTGCCTCATGATTGTGCCCAACATCACCGTGCAGCCAGATCGTGGTCGCAGGTGGACCCTCAACTGCAATATCTGAAAGAAACGTTTTGCGTGAGGGAATTGCTCTTCCATCGCCGCCAAACCAAATTTCGTCGTTGGCATCCATGTTGCGCAGAGCTGCTGCGGGGAATCGCGGAGAAGACCCTCTCGGGGGTGACCACACGACGCCATTTTTGAACGTAAAAACGAAAGCCTGCTCCTTTTCGCTACCAGTTCGCTTTGCGTATAAGGGCGTAGCTTTCCAGGGGCCTTTCGGATGAGCGTCCGGGTTTCGGTATCGGTCGTTCATGTCCCCAGTGCGGGGCAATCGAAGAGGACGCCAGACCTCCTTATTCTTAGCGAAGGTAAGTACATGATCGTGATTGTCGGAAAGCCATTTGGCATCATTTGCGACGGTGTACTTCTTCTGCCAAACCACATTCGCCACAAAATTCCCCCGCCCAAACACCTCATCCATCAGCACCTTGAGGTAATGGCCCTCGTTGTCGTCAATCGTGACCCAGATCGAGCCATCCTCGCGCAAGAGTTGCAGGCGCGGCAGCATCATGCTCAGCCACTGGGCGTGCTCCAGGTTGTCGTCGTAGTGCTCGAACGCGCTCTTTGTGTTGTACGGTGGGTCAATGAAGATGCACTTGACCTGACCGCGGTAGAACGGCAGCAGCGCTTTGAGCGCTTCGAGGTTGTCGCCCTGGATCAGCAGGTTGTCGCGAATTTCGGTTTGGGCTGAGCCGGTCGTTGCCGGGGACCCTTCGACCGGCTCAGGGCGAACGGCAATCAGCTCAGCCTGAACGGGCGTGGTTTGCTGGGCCTGGGGCTTTGATGCCTCAGCCCGAACGGTTGCAGTGTGTACCGACACCTGCTCCAGCAGCCGGTACGGCACGCGCGCGGCTGTGGTGAAAGCGGCTGCGCGGTTGAGCCAGTCTATGGTGGGCATCGGCGGGCCTAGCTACTTGGTGGTGAGCTGGTACTGGTCTCTGAGACTGGTCAGCGGGCTGGCGTATCCCACCAACCCAAGATGCTGCAGGCAGCCCACCACGATGCCGGCGTGAATGTCGATTTCTCGCGCGAAGGTTCGCACGCCGGTTGGGGTCAGTGCAATTTGCCCCAGCCGTTTGCGGTCGCCGGGTGCGACCAGCACGTCGGCTGCGAACTGGTTGGCTTCTTTTTCTTCCCGGGTTTCAACCGCGACGCCGGAACTGGCGTCGTCCAGGAACACGGCCCGTTTGGGATGCTTCAAAACGTGTGCGACCTCGTGAAAGAAACTGAACCAGAACACATCGCTCCACTTGCCCAGGAGCGAGAGCTGGATGAGAGGCCGGTCGCCTAGCCAGCGCGCTACGCCGCTGACATGCGTGCCGACAAAAGGTGGCACAAAAAGCAGCACCACACCGGCTTCGGCGCAGAGCGCTTTCAACCGCACGCCTATCTCTGCCGCCGGGCGGGTGCTGAGGGCGCGCATGGCCGTGAGCCTGGCCAGCAGCTGGTCAGCGTTGTAGGCGGGCATGGCCGTCGACTGCAATGCGTTTTGCGCCTCCAGCTCGCCCAGGCGCAGCCATGCGGTGATGGCGGCCGTGTTGGTTTGCTTGGCGGGATTGGCGCGGCGAAAAGCGGCTTGCACTTTGCCATATTGGTCTTGCCAACCTTCTGGGGAGGCAACACCAAAAAACCGCAAGGCGGCATCGACCAGCGTGGCCCTGAACGCGGGGGTGAGTCGGCCAGAAGGTAGTTTGCCGATGGCTTGGAGCTGTTTCAAGGGAAGGGATTCGAACCAGGCCATGCGCTCAGGCATGCGATCAGCGTCGCGCTGGCGGGCTAGATACTCGCGGTACTTGGCCTCGCGCGCCAGCCAAAAGTGGGCCGGTGTGCCCAGCACCCGCTCCAGCTCCAGGGCGGTGTCTTCTGTGATTTCTTTGGTGCCCAAAATCATTTCATTGATCGGATTCAAAGGGCGGCCCATGCGCCGGGCCAGCTCGGCCTGGGAAATGCCGAGCTCGTCAATCAGTTCTGCCAGCGTATCGCCGGGTGGCGAAACGTCTTTAGGTTGGTAGCTCAGGTTCAATTCAGTCATGGTAGTCCACCATCTCGACGATATAAATGCTGTCAATGGCGGACCAGTCAAGGCCGCCGTCCGGTTTGGCGGGCGGGGGTTGCTTTTGCGGCTTCACAATCAGCCTCATTCCGCCATGTAACCGCGCCGAAAACTGTCCGGCACGCTTGTTTTTGAGTTCTTCCCAATGCCCGGGCAGCTTGCGCATGTGCTCCATGGATTGCGCAGCGTTGAGATCATCAAGTCGATTTTTCAGCTTCTTGGAAGCCTCGGGACCATAGGTTTTGGTGACTTGTTTCAAGTCTTCGAAGAATGCTTTGTCTTTCGCGTTGAGAAAGTCAACTTTCAAGTTGTTATCCACCCATAAGATGGATGATTATATGTCTTGCTGTCTAGCCGCTGCCTT
The DNA here is from genome assembly GCA_964355195.1 of uncultured Rhodoferax sp. Lineage (GTDB taxonomy): Bacteria > Pseudomonadota > Gammaproteobacteria > Burkholderiales > Burkholderiaceae_C > Rhodoferax. The sequence continues at coordinate 2,532 of CAYHDD010000565.1, forward strand.
GGGTAAACCCGTACGCGCCACAGACAAAATGTGCTTCACTCCGCCTTCATGCCAGGCGGAGGCACAGCTCTGGCGCAAGAAATTGAAGTTCGATACGCCCAGCGTTACAGCACCAGCTTGACCATCGGATGGGTCGAGAGCGTACGGTAGAGCACGTCGAGATGTGCGCGGCTGGTGGCGGTGATGATAATAGTGACGGCCAGATACTTCCCGCCGTTGCTTTCGCGCAATTCGACCGTGCTGGCGTCGAAACCGGCATCGAACTGGCGC
>CAYHDD010000566.1:0-2799 GCA_964355195.1 uncultured Rhodoferax sp.
CGGCATGACGCCCTCGCTGTGCGTCATCGGCGACGGTACCTTCACGCACTCGGGTCTGACGCCGCTGCTCGATGCCGCGCGTGACAACACCAACATCAAGGTCTTCATTCTCGACAACAGCATCGTCGCCATGACCGGCGGGCAACCGACGCTGGCCACCGATGAAGAAGTGGTTGATCTGGTGGCCGGCCTGGGCGTGCCGCGCGAGCACATCCGCATCGTGACGCCTTCGTGGCAAAAGAAGGATCAGACGCTGGCCATCATCCGGGAGGAGATGCCATACAAGGGCTTGTCGGTGATCATTGCGCGGCGCGCCTGCGTGACCTACGCCAAGCAAATCAAGATGTACAAGCGCGCCTGCGAGGAGCAGACCGAATGAACTACGACCTGGTCATATGCGGCGTGGGCGGGCAGGGCGTGCTGACGATTGCCTGGGTCATCGATCATGCCGCTCATGAAGCCGGGCTGTACTTCAAGCAGTCCGAGGTGCATGGCATGGCGCAGCGCGGTGGCGCGGTGTCGGCCTTTGTGCGCTTGTCTGACAAGCCGGTGGCGAGCGATCTGATTGCCAAGGGCTGTGCCAGCCTGGTGCTGTCGGTCGAGCCGATGGAAGCCTTGCGCTACGCCGAGTTGCTGCGCCCCGACGGCTGGATCGTGACCGATGTGGTGCCACTGGAAAACGACGCCTACCCGTCGCACGACGCCTTGTACCGTGTTCTGTTCTCGGTGCCGCGGCTGTTGGTGCTCGACGCCATCCGCTTGGCCACGAACGCAGGTACCGTCAAGGCGCAGAACATGGTGGCGCTGGGCGCAGCGGCGTCGCAATTGCCGCTCCCAGTTGAACTGCTGGAGGCGCAAGTGCGCGCACTGTTTGCTCCCAAGGGCGAACGCATCGTCAAGGCCAATGTCAACGCCTTTCGCATCGGCGCTGCGGCCAGCGGCTTTGCCAGCGCGCTATTGGCACAAGGCGTGCCGCCAAGTGTGCTGGCAAGGGTCACCTCACGCATCAACTTCGAGCCGCAAGCGGTGTCGCAGGCCAGCATTGAGACCTGGGCTCAGCGCTTGCTGGCGGCTGATGGTGCGCAGGCGGCGCTGCGGCTGTTTGAGGCCGCTACGCCGGTGCCGGCCGAATGGAGCGGTGCGGTACCCTGAGTCAAGGCGGGCGCAGCCCTATTTTTGCTGCCACTGATCCCCCGGACGCAAGTCGGGCGGCGCGGCCAGCCAGGCGTGAGCGGCACTGTCGCCCAGTAGCGTGGCGCGCCACCACTGCGTGCTGATGCGGGCAATGAGCGCATGGTGCGCAGCTTGCAAGTCCCGCGTCACGGCTTCGCGCGGCACGATTTCAACGGCGCGGCCGGTTTGCCCGGCAAAAGTCATGTGGTCAGCGTCCTGCAATAGCAGTTGTACCTTTTGGCCTGCGGGCAGGGCGTCAAACACGGCGCGGCGCCGCTCGGGCGTGGCGCCGACGCCGGCCACATCCGCGTCACGCGTGCCGGTGAAGCACAGCAGCGGTTGGGTGATGCGCTCAAATGCCTGTTGGGCTTCACCCGCAACCGGCAGTGACGGCGAAAAGGCGATGAACGCCGCCAGCCGGGGTTCGGTCATGCCCACAGAGCCGGCGTAGCGTTGGCCCGCCATGCCGAGCGTGGTGTGTGCGCCAAACGAGTGACCGCTCAAGCCCACCTGGCTTGGCCGCGCTGTGCCCCAGCGGCCTTGGCCGGCTGCGTGGCGGCGCCCGATTTCGTCAAGCACAAACGTCACATCGTGCAGGCGGGCCAGCAGTTGTGCCGGGCTGGCCGCTGAGCGCAACGCCCGCTGGTCGGAAAAGCTGTTGGTGACGGCACGCACGGCCGCCAGGTCGCTGCCCGGATGCTGCAAATGCAGCACCACGAAACCCGCAGCGGCCCAGGCCTGGCCCCACACTGCGCCACCTTCGCGCGTGCCGCCCAGGCCGTGTGAGAACAGCACGACCGGTAGCGCGGCGCCGGTTGTGACGGCCACAGTCGGCCAGCGCAGCGTGACGGGCAGTTCGCGCTGGCGTGCGTTGTCGAACCAGGTTTCGCTTTGCAGCTCGGCGCCAGAGGGCTGCGCCCAGGCCGGCAGACCGGCGGCGGCGCTGCCGAGCAGGGCACTGAGGCAACTGCGGCGGGTGAGCTTCATCGGCTGCATTATCAGGTTAAAAAATGCACCACAATGCGCTCATGAACACCGATCTTCAATCCCTGACCGAGTCGCTGCGTGAGTTCGCGAAAGCCCGAGATTGGGACCAGTTCCACTCGCCCAAGAACCTGGCAGCAGCGCTGAGCGTCGAAGCGGCGGAGTTGCTGGAGCACTTTCAGTGGCTGACCGAAGAGCAAAGCCGAAATCTGCCAACGCTGGCCAAAGCCGAAGTCGGCGCCGAGGCAGCCGATGTCCTGCTCTACCTGCTGCAACTGTGCGACAAACTCCAGATCGACCTGATGCTCGCCGCGCGCAAGAAGCTCATCGTCAATGGCGAAAAATACCCCGTGGAGCGAGCCCTGGGATCGAGCAAGAAGTACACCGACCTGTGAGTGGGGCGACTGAGTGCTAGACTCGTTGTCGTGAACGCACAGGTCGATCACTTGCTGGCTCAAGCATTGGATTTGTCGGTGCATGAGGGCTCTGCGCTGGTGGTCGCGGTGCTGGACAGTTTTGAAGCTAGAAGTGACGAGTCAACCACCTGTTTAGGAGCAAGCCACATGCAACGCCGCCATCTCGTCCAACTCGCCGCAGCCGCCATGGCCGACGATCGCTGGCGCGACGCCCAGGGGGTCCTCA
>CAYHDD010000567.1:0-2798 GCA_964355195.1 uncultured Rhodoferax sp.
AAGATTTGCTGGATTGGCGTTTGCGCGCCTGAGTGTGAACTAGCAACCATAAGGTCTCTCCTGTTTAGCCGCGTTTGACAACGTGTCGAGGGCAGCAATCTGGAACAAATCCCCTCAGCCGTTCCTCCACAAGGGAGAGCCGGGCCACGCCTTTTGTCATCAAGAAAACGGACGATTCAGAAAACAAAAAACCCTCCGTTTCAAGGGGAGGGTTGACGCTGCCGGCTTGGTTGCTCCTAGGAGCCACATCTGCTTTTAAGCAAACCACCTTGCCCCGAATGGCAGGTTGGTGTGGGCGTCAACCCAACTCTTAATGACGGGTTGACTGTAAGGTGGCTTGGTGGAAATGTCAAACCGATTTGTTGACGAGGTCGCGTTGCCAACTTCAGATCAATGGCTCAACAAGGCACAAGCGAGCTGGTGATGCTACGCTGGGCGCCAGTGAATTTCCAATGACTGCAGATCCCTCCACACGAGTCATTCAGTTGGAAATGGCGAGCGCGAACTATGTGCCCGTTGCGGGTGCTCCGGCTTGAGTCAAGCTGACATTCGATTTCCGCCCAAGAATCAGAAAGCGGACTTTCGGAGGCGCTGCGTAATTTGTGAGGACTGTGCGGCTCCAGGGCAGCGTAACCAGCCGTTCGTGACCGGCAGGTTTCCGGCAGCCCAATCGGAGTTTGAAGCGGGGCCACCAACGGTCGTGAATAGCCACGTCTATTGGGCCAAGTCATAAAACCGGATTGCATTGCCCCCCGCGTCCTTGGCCTGGTACATCGCCGCATCGGCCCATTTCATGAGGTCGCTTTGAGTGAGCTGATGTTTCACAAACATCGCTACACCAATGCTGGTGCTGCAATGGTGTTCGACCGTTGTGGATTGTTCGCCAGACTGCGTCACCGTCAAGAGGTAGGGCGTGGCCAGACTGGCGCGAATCTTCTCGGACACGCCAGCGGCTTGTTCAGCGGACAGCGCTTTGTCGGCATCCAGCTCGCTGAGCATCACTACAAATTCGTCCCCGCCCAAGCGCGCCACAGTGTCGACTTCACGGACGCAAGCGCTTAAGCGTTTGGCCACTTCGATCAACAGCAAATCACCCACGCCATGCCCATGGGTATCGTTGATCGGTTTGAAGTTGTCGAGGTCCAAGAATATCAACGCCCCGTAAAGCCCACTGCGCCTGCTCGCAGCGATAGCTTGGTTCAGGCGGTCATCGAGCAAGCGGCGATTGGGCAGGTCGGTGAGAGCATCAAAGTAGGCCAATTGGCGCACCTTTTCTTGCATGCGATTGCGCTCAGAAATGTCGGCAATAAATGCGGTGAATCGGGTATGGACGGCCGATTTGAAGGACAAGATTGACATCTCAACAGGAAATTCTTCGCCACTGCGGCGCAAGGCCGTGATTTCTATGCGTCGGTTGAGTATGCTGGACTCTCCCGTGGCTTGGAAACGTGCCAGACCTTGTTGGTGTCTTGCGCGATATTGGGGGGGCGTAATGAGGTCATGCAGCATCAGGCCTATGGCTTCATCCTTAGACCAGCCAAAGATGGTTTGAGCTTGCATGTTCCAGCCCATGATGCGGCCATCGTCAGCCATCGTGATGACAGCATCCAGCGCGCCATCAAACACAGTACGCAGGTGGAGTTCGCTTTGGCGTAACGCTTCCTCGGCACTTTTACGTTCGGTGATGTCGCGCACGACCGCCTGCAGGGCTGGCCTGTCGTCCACCTTCATGGCACTAAGCAGTACCTCAGCCGGAAAGGTCTTGCCGGTATCGGCACGTTTGTGTAGCCATTCAAAGATGCAACGACCCTTGTCAATAGCCGTGTCGATGTATTTTTGGGACAATTCCCTGGAGTCCGTACCGCAGGCTTGTTGGGCCGGAGACAAATCGGCAGGATGCTTCGCGCAAAACTCTTCTGACGTAGCGCAGCCGAAGATTGCCAGGGTTGACTTGTTGCAGCCAAAAAAACCATTTTCATCCAGCAACATAACGGCGTCGCTGGTCGAGTCATAGAGCGTGCGCAATTTTGCTTCGGATATACGCAGTTCCTTCTCGGCCCGTACGCGCTCGGTAATGTCGCGCCAGAGTGTGTGAAAAACCACCTCGCCGTCCACCGTGATTGGGGTGAGCGCCACCTCGATCGGCACGGTTAGACCATCGGATCGCTGGTGTGACCATTCAAATCGATGAGAGCCTTCTCTCACAGCAATGGCTATCATTTCTGCTGCTTTTTCGTCTGAAGATCGCCCATCAGGTTGTAGTGCTGGAGAAATATCACTAGGCGTTTGATTGAGAAAGTCAGCCTTGCTGGAGTACGCGAGCATTTTCAAGGTCGCTGCGTTGCAGTCTATGAATCGGCCATCTTTGAGCAGCAGAACCGGGTCACTCATTCTTTCAAAAAAGCGGTGAAATAGGCTATCCCGGGCAATCAAGGAGTCATCATCCTTCCCCTGCGGTTTGGCATCCGGTTCAATGGATGAAGTCTTCGTCATCATTTGCCTTGAAAGACCGAACCGCATTACGCCGTGCGTCCGTGGGTTGGTACATCGTTGGGCCATCCGGGTGCAGTCGTTGCTACAGCGGGTGGGGATCGCTTGCTTTATTACGGTGGCGGTTTATGGCAACGACTTGCTAGAAGCCGACCGCGCTGCATTTTGTTCATCTTAACTCGTTTAGGTCATGCGAAACCGCAGTAATCAATGGCTGGTTGTGGGCAGGCATTTCGAGCGAGTGAAGGTCGGATGAGTGTCTCAAGTCGGCGGTCGCCCGCAAGCAGAAGCAAGAACCGGCGCGCCAA
>CAYHDD010000568.1:0-2797 GCA_964355195.1 uncultured Rhodoferax sp.
CAAAAGGGTCAAAGTTCCACCATTGACCATCATGGAAGTGACTGAGTTGCGCAACGCCGCAGCGCTGAACTGGTCAGCGATTGACGTATCCATCTTCGGCACCCTGTTCGAACGCGGCCTCGACCCCGCCAAGCGAAGCCAACTTGGTGCCCACTACACCGACCCAGCTACCATTTTGCGCATTGTTGAACCCGTTCTGACCCGGCCATTGCTGCGTAGATGGGAGCTGCTCACGCACGAATTGCGCAGGCTATTGGCTAAGAGCAGCAGGAAGGGCGACAGGCATTACCGTGCTGCCCATGCCCAATTCGTGCTGTGGCTGGAAGAACTTAAAGGCTACCGAGTGCTCGATCCGGCGTGTGGCAGCGGAAACTTTCTGTTTCTCGGATTGAAGGCGCTCAAGGATATCGAGCACAAGAGCCACTTGGACGCAGCCGCACTCGGGCTGGAGCGTCAAGCCGATCTTGTAACTGGCCCGCACAACGTGCTGGGCATTGAGCTCAATGAATACGCCGCCGAGCTGGCGCGAGTGACGGTGTGGATCGGTGAGTTGCAGTGGCGCATAGAACATGGCTACGAGTTCAAGACGAACCCGGTGCTGGAGCCGCTGGATCACATCGAATGCCGCGATGCGCTGCTCACCCAAGAGGGGACGGAGGCCGACTGGCCGAGGGCGAGCGTGGTGATTGGGAATCCACCTTTTCTGGGGGACAAGAAGATGCGCGCCGAATTGGGCGACCGCTATGTCAGCATGCTGCGCCACGCCTATCACGGCCGCGTGCCAGGCGCTGCCGACCTGGTGTGCTATTGGTTCGAGAAGGCGCGCGCCTTGATCGAGACGCGGGGCCTGGGCGCAGCTGGGCTGGTGGCAACCAATTCGATCCGCCAAGCCGCCAACCGCAGGGTGCTGGATCGCGTCTGCGCCACCTCCCGCATCTTCGACGCGTGGAGCGATGAGCCCTGGGTCAACGACGGTGCGGCGGTGCGTGTCTCGCTCATCAGTCAGGGGCACGGTGAGTGCTGCTTTCTCAATGCGCAGCCGGTGGAACGCATCAACCCAGACTTGACCGATGGCTCCACCGGTCTGGACCTCACGACCGCCAAACCGCTGTTGGCCAACCAGGACGCGTCATTCTTCGGCCTCTCTCTGGCCGGCCCTTTCACCATCGACGGCGCCACGGCCCGCGCTTGGTTACGGCGAGGCGGCAACCCCAACCGCAGGCCCAACAGCGACGTGCTGCGCCCGATTTGGAACGGGGCCGACGTCACACGCCGCGAGGCTGACCGCTGGGTGGTCGATTTCGCTCTGCTGAACGAGGCGGAGGCCTGCCTGTACGAGGCGCCATTCGAGCACGTGCGCGCAGTCGTGAAGCCAGTGCGCGACAGCAATCGCCGCGAGGCTCGAGCACGTCAGTGGTGGCGCCACGGCGAGGCCCGGCCCGGCCTGCGTCAAGCGGTGGGAGAGAGGGATCGGTTCATCGTCACCTCAGAGACGTCCAAGCACCGCTACTTCGTGTGGTGCCCGGCGGCCATCGCGCCCGAACACAAGCTGGTGGTCATCGCCCGCGACGACGACGTCACCTTCGGCCTGTTGTCGTCGCGCTTTCACCGGCTGTGGGCCATGCGCATGGGCAGCACGCTGGAGGACCGCCCGGTCTACACCACCAGTCGCTGCTTCGATCCTTTCCCATTTCCAGTCGGACTGACACCTGCCGACAGCACCACGCCGGGCTACGTGCGAATCGATGGCGGGGCGCGAGTTCCATCTCACCTTCCCAAACAAAATTGCCCGCAGTCCAGCGGACAGGGTGCACCATTAGCCGCCGCAACAATAGCAACTGCCACGCGGGTCCAGGCCGAGGCCATCGCCCGCGACGCCAAGACTCTCGACGACCTGCGCCAAGCGTGGTTGAACCCGCCAGAGTGGACACAATTGCTGCCCGAGGTGGTGCCGCTGGGGCTATCTGCTTCGCCCTATCCGGATCGCCTGGTGCCGCGCCCCGGCTGCGAGAAGGACTTGACCGAGCGCACGCTGACCCGCCTTTACAACCAGTACCCAACCTGGCTCGCGCGCGCCCATCAGGCGCTCGATGCAGCTGTTGCTGCCGCCTACGGCTGGTCAGACTACACGTCAGCAATGCCTGATGATGAAATCTTGCAGCGCCTGCTCAAGCTCAATCAGGAGCGTTCGCACAGGTAGCGTCGGTGGGCGTTGGGATCATGTCAAGCCGCGTACCACTCCTGCTTGAAGGATCAGGTGGGTGGGACGCTCGGCGCAGCGACATCAAGGAGGAGGCTGAAGGCCGGGGGACAGTCGCGGAGCTGAGTGCCCCGCCCGCCTGATCCGGGCTTCCAACATCCCGCTTCGAGTTGGGGACAGAGCTAGAGCTCTGTCCCGCAAAGTCTAGAAGCTTCCCGCGAACTGGTAGCGCGATCCCGGGTGCCACATGGTTGCGCAGGAGGCGGTCTGTCCGAGCGACAGGGTCTGGCGCTTGAGGACGACACAGGGTTCATGGGCGCCGCACGTCAACAGGTCACGGATGTGGGGGGGCGGCATGCACGCATCGATCGTGAAGCGCACGCCTTGCAAGGGGGCCACGCGCATCAGGTACTCGTTGGGCGTGTGGCCTTGAAAGTCGTGCGTCAGGTAGTCCGGTGCCACCAGCGGGTTGACGTAGCGGTCTTCGACCTGAATCGCCAGCTCGTTTTCGAAGTGCACCACCACCGAGTGGAACAACAGGGATTGGGGCGGCAGCTTGAACTGAAGTGCCAACGACTCGTCGGCGCGACAGCGCTC
>CAYHDD010000569.1:0-2796 GCA_964355195.1 uncultured Rhodoferax sp.
CACTTCGAAATCTCCGGATATCTTCGTTGGCTCGTCGTCCCAATCCGCGCGCTGGTAAACCCACTCGATCCAATCCCGATACGCCTCCGGAAACGCAATCGCCGAAGAGCCGAGCAACAGTTGCTCGGTACGCCATAGCACACGGGTATTACCGTAGATCAGTTTGTGCGCGCCGTAATCGTCGCCAGCCACCGAAAGCACGGAGCAGCGCGGAGACTCAAAACCTGCGGGTCTTCCCTCGCGATCATGCCGATGCAACCGACCCAGACGCTGAAACAGCAGGTCCACGGGGCAGATCTGCGTCACCATCCAGTCGAAATCGAGATCAAGGCTTTGCTCGATGACTTGGGTGGAAACCAGAATCCGGCCGTGAGTGCGAGGCGCATTGCGCCCGAAATTGTCGAGGCAGGCACGTTCCTTTTTCTGCCGGTCAGCAAAGCGGAAGCGCGCGTGGAACAGATCGACTTCGACGCCGGATTGCTCGCGCAACAAGCGGGCAAGCCGTTGGGCGTCGTCAACCAAGTTCATGACGACGGCGACCTGTGCGCCCATCTCTGCCGCCTTAACGATGCGCGCGAGCAGGTCGGAATCGGGGAATGCCTGATCGAACTTGAGACATTCGACTTCAACAATACGCGCAGCCGGACGCTGTGATTCATCGACCGTACGTGGCTCAGTCATGCCTCCCGATGTATGCCACAGCGCCGGGTAAGGCGCGGCCAGCGTACCGCTGGCATCCCAAGCTTGCAGCAAATGATCGCGAAGCTTCACGGGCAGGGTGGCTGACAACAGAACGGCGCTTCCGCCCGCAGCCTTTTGCGCGCGCAACACTTCACCCAGCAAGCCGTGCATGTAGGCGTCGTAGGCGTGAACCTCATCGACGATCAGGACCGATTTGTTGATCCCAAAGCCGCGCACGAACTTGTGCCGCACCGGTAGAACCGAAAGCAATACCTGATCGACAGTGCATATACCGACCTGGCCGAGGAACACTCGCTTGCGACTGCTGGCAAGCCAGGCTGCACACTGTACCGCTGCTTCGGTCTTGCCTTGCGCAGTGATGCGCCGACCACTTTCGGCCAGTTTCCTAAAGTCTTCATTGAGAGTGCTCCTGCCGTGCGCCAGCACCACATTCGGGTTGCCGAACACGCGGGCGGCAAATACTTGCGCGCGCAGCAACATGGCGTTGGCGGTGGCCTGCGTGGGCAGGGCGAAGACAATGCTGTCGGCGACCCCGGCATAGAGCAGACGCCAGGCGTAAGCCAGTGCCGCTTCGGTTTTCCCGCTGCCGGTGGGCGCTTCAATGAGCGTCAGGCCCGGAGCAACCGGCAAGGCGTCGATTTCGGTCTGCACGCCGCGCGGCTGCTCGGACGTACCTAGCAACGCGGCAAGGCCAGCGTAATCGCTGATGCTGGCGAGAAGCCCGAAGTGCGTGAGCAGGTTTTCCGAATGTATTTGCGCCAGACGGGGGGTGAAATAATCCTCCAGCCCGACATCGGGGGGGCGGTATAAGAAAACTTCCGCATTGGAGCCAACCCAGTCGCAGACCGCGCAAAACCCTGCCAGCAAGGCGCGTGCGGGCAACGAACAGGGCGGCGGGCAGTCTTTCAGCCTCAGTCCGGCAGGCGTAAGGAGCAGGGTTTCCAGCGCTTGCACGAAAGCCAACCGTGCTTCCCGGTCGTGTTCGATGAGTTCTTCGTCAGTGTCGAGCTGCAAGCCCGGCATGACAGACTCCGGGTAGTCACCGTGATGCCCGGTGACAGCGGACAACCAGGGTTGGAGGTGCATCCAGACGATCTGTTCCTGGTTCGATTGACCGGTCCAATTTGCGTATTCCCGTCGCGCCCAGGCAATACCTGCCTGGCCGTGGTCGAAGTCCTGGATTTCCTTGAGCGCGAGCCCATGGTCATCCTTTTCCAGCCTTCGCCACGCGGCAGCGAGGGCGTCGGTTGCCTTGAGCTGGAAACGTAGGTCGAATTTCCCGAGGTCATGCAGCGCCACAAAGAACAATACCCATGCGCGAAGATGCTCTGTCCCCGAGTCGTCTTGAACGAAGGCAGCAGAAAAGGTTCGGCGAATTGCGGGACTCGCATCCCACCACGCACCCGCTACCGCCGCCACATCCAGGCAGTGATACGCGAGCGGATGCCATTTCTGCTCGCCGGGATAGGCGGGATCGGCTTTGCCCCAGTACCGGAACATCGGGGATAAAGTCGTCATTTCTTTGATTTCTGGCATGTTGGCATTTTGAGGCGGCCGGCTATCAAATCACGACAGTGAAGCAATCCGCTCTAGGGCGTACTGAACTCGTTTCCGGCTGGTGCCTTTTTCTCCGGTTCGGCAGCGACAGCTTCCAGCCGTTGCATGAAATTGCGCTTGGCCTTGTACTGCGCGCGCAGGGTGTCGAGGTAGGGCGCGAACTCAGCGCCTTTGCCAGTGCCGTCCATCAGGTCACGGATGCGACGGAGAAGGTCGGTGGCGTTATCGTAGGCCTGGTTGTTGGTCATGCGCACGATCGGTTCGATCTGGTCCCGGTAGATGGCGATGGCGTCGGTGGGGTTGTCGGCTTCAAGCGCCTTTGCGATGTGGAGCCACAGGTGACCGGAGCATCCCGATGCACGGGCTTCCGCGAGTGCGGCGCGCGGATCGCCTTCCCAGAGGAAAATTTGGATCAGCACCGATGCCTTCGAATCCACGTACGAAAAGACATCGCGGGTTCGCGGCCTGGTGGATTCTGGCTGGCGCAGCAGCGCCAGGGCTTTCTCGCGCCAGTCCTGCCAGCTCTTTGTCCTGGAC
>CAYHDD010000570.1:0-2794 GCA_964355195.1 uncultured Rhodoferax sp.
AAGGGCCTTCGCCCAGACCATGCTGGACGAGATTCACAAACAGTTCATCGAAGTGGTCAGAACCGGCCGCGGCAAGCGCCTGAAGGAAACGCCCGAGACTTTCAGTGGATTGTTCTGGAGCGGGCAACAGGCTATTGCGCTGGGGCTGGCCGATCAACTTGGCAACCTTGACTTTGTGGCGCGCGAAGTTGCCAAAGCAGAGGATATCGTTGACTACACGCGCCGTGACAACGTGGCCGAACGCCTGGTCAAAAGGTTTGGGGCTTCGATCGGCGACGGTGCGGTGCGCGCGATCCGGTCGGTGCCGGCACTGCGCTGACCGACCTCAGCGGCCCAGTGCAAACACGGCTGGTGTAGCGTTGTCAAGCGGTGAAGGCCTCTTGCGCCAGTTCTTGATGCTGTCGCTGGTGCAAATCTCACGCTCCAACGTCAATCCGCAGGAAACCGCCAACCGGGTCTGGGCTTGCAGCGTTTGCAGCAGCGTCTGTAGCATCGCGGCGTTGCGGTAGGGTGTTTCGATGAACAACTGGGTTTGCCCGGTCTTGAGGGCCAGCGCCTCCAACTCACGCACACGCTGCTGACGCTCGGTGCTGTTTTGCGGAAGGTAGCCGACGAAGGCAAAGTTCTGGCCGTTGAGGCCGCTGGCAGCCAGTGCCAGCAGGATCGAGATCGGACCGATCAGGGGGACGACCGTGACGCCCAACTCATGGGCGGCGCGCACCACTGACGAACCCGGGTCGGCGATGGCTGGCATGCCGGCTTCGCTGACCAAACCAATGTCGTGGCCTTGAAGGGCAGGGCGCAGCAAGGGGCGGGCGTCGAAGTTGCCGCTGTGATCGCCCTGCTTGTGGACCTGGCGCGGCAACTCCTGAATTTGCAGTGTTTGCAGTGCTGTTTGCAATGGCGTGATCGGATGGACCCGGTTGAGATAGTGGCGCGTCGATCTGGCGTTCTCGCAAATCCAGTAGTGCAGCCGAGCCGCCACGGTCAGTGTGCCCATGGGCATGCTCTGGCGCAAATCGACTTGCTGCTCGCAGCCGAAATCGAGCGGGGCAGGCACCAGGTAGAGCTTGCCAAGCGTTGCTGGGGCGGGATCGACGGAATCGAGGGGCATGCAAGCCCCCACGCTCGGCACTGCGTGTCCTCCCTGCCCCCCGAGGGGGAGCGAGCTTGCTTGGGGGCGGCCCGGCGCGGCGCTCATAGCACCTTGACGCCGGCGGCCCGGATCATGCGGCAGGTTCGAATCAGCGGCAGTCCGACCAGTGCGGTCGGGTCGTCGTTATCGATGGACTCCAGCAGCGCGATGCCCAAGCCTTCGCTCTTGGCACTGCCAGCGCAGTCATAGGGTTGCTCCGCCAGCAGATAAGTCTCGATTTCGGCGTCGGTGAGGGCGCGAAACTGAACTTTCACTAGGGCCAGATCAAGTTGTTCAAAACCGGTCTCCTGGCATACCACCGCGACCGCCGTCTGAAAGATGACGCTGCGCCCGCGCATCTGCTGAAGCTGCGCCAAGGCGTTGCGGTGGTTGCCGGGTTTGCCCAGGGCCTGGCCGTCAAGGTCGGCCACCTGATCCGAGCCGATCACGACGCAATCGGGGAAGCGCGCCGCCACCGAATGTGCTTTGGCAAGTGCCAATCGACGCGCCAACTGAGCCGGAGCTTCGTCGGGGTACGGTGATTCGTCCACGTCAGGCGGGGCGACCTCAAAAGGCAGACGCAGGCGGGCCAGCATCTCGCGCCGGTAGGGCGAAGTGGAGCCCAGCACAAGTTTTCTGTAGACGGTCTCAGGCATGGCGTCATTCTCTTACACTGCGGGCATGAAACACGAGTCGCCTCCGAAACGATTGGCTGTGGACGCTTTTGCGAGGTCCATGGGTAGTATCAAAGGGCAGGACATCCTGTCGAACTATCCGCGGCTGATGCAGGAGGCGCAGGGTTTGGGTGGCGACAACCCGCTGAACTGGGCGGCACGCGGTGTCTTGCAGCAGGATGGGCGGGCGACTGAACAGGTCTGGCTGCACGTGTCCGTGGCGGTGCTGGTGCCGCTAACCTGCCAGCGCTGCTTGTTGTCGGCTGAGGTGCCGGTCTCCATCGACAGAACGTTTCGGTTTGTCGGCAGCGAGGAGGAGGCACAAGCGCAGGACGCCGAGGCGGACGAGGACGTGCTCGTCCTGAGTGACGAATTCAGCCTGTGCGACCTGATCGAAGACGAGGTGCTGATGGATTTGCCGCTGATACCCAAGCACGAGGTGTGCCCTGTGCCTGTCAAATTGGCGGTGGCGGATGTCGGGTTCGAAACGGCGCAGAGCGAAAGGCAGCAGCCGTTCGCGGTCCTGGGCCAGCTCAAAAGCGGAAAATCCGATCTGTGAAAGTGCGGTAAATTGCAACTTATCCTATAATGGCAGGCTTCGCGCGGGGCATGGGTGCCGCGTTTATCACCAACCCCACCGTGTGGCGCGCGTCGCAACACTTTTGAGAAGGAGCCGATCATGGCCGTCCAACAGAACAAGAAATCACCGTCCAAGCGCGGTATGCATCGTTCACATAATGCGCTGGTCGTTCCCGGTATCGCGGTCGAATCGACCACCGGCGAAACGCACCTGCGTCACCATATCAGCCCGACCGGCTTTTATCGGGGTCGCAAGGTCGTCAAGACCAAATCTGAAGTTTGATTCTTTCATCGAACGCAGGCCCGAGGCTACCCAGTCTGTAGCGTCGGGCCTTGGTTTTTATATGCCCCTCGGTAATGCGTGCAGCCAGCCCGGGTGTAGTGATTTTCGATTACCATCATTGCC
>CAYHDD010000571.1:0-2789 GCA_964355195.1 uncultured Rhodoferax sp.
TGGCGCGCAGGCTCGATCTGGGCGGTGTCAGCGGCGACTGGGTGCTCGACGCCACTGGCGCCGACATGCCGCTCAAAACCCTGCGCAACGAGGGCTATCAGTTTTGCGGAGCGGTGGCATCGCGCTAGCACCCGTCTGGTTCGTTTGGTTTGTTGGCAAGAGTCGTTACCGCTGTATAGTATGTATATTTAAATCATAACTTTAAATATACTTATCATGTACCGCCGCTTAGCGACTGATCGTCTCCAGCATTTGGCCCAGCAGTTTCCAGCGGTGTTGATCCTGGGGCCGCGCCAGGTCGGCAAGACAACGCTGGCGCGGCAATGCTTTGCGAAGCTGCCCTACCTCGATCTGGAAGACCCGGCGACCCGGATGCTGTTCGACCAAAACCCCCGCTTTCAACTTGATGCACGCGCGCAAGACGGTTTGATTCTGGACGAAGCGCAGCGCGTGCCGGCCTTGTTTGAGGCGCTGCGCGGGGTCATTGACGCCGATCGCTCGCGCATGGGGCGCTACATCATTCTGGGTTCCGCACAGCCCACGCTGGTGCGCCAGGTGGCCGAGAGCCTGGCCGGGCGCATCGGCATTCTGGAACTCGATCCCCTGACCGTGACCGAGACACACCCAGATGCCACCCAACCGGTGGACTGGCAGCCGCTTTGGCTCAGCTGTGGCTTTCCTGATGCCCTGGGTGCGGGTGCGCGCGGTGGCGATTTTCGTGACTGGTGGGAGGCCTATCTGCGCACCTATGTCGAACGCGATCTGCCAGCGCTGGGCGTCAGCGTGGACCCCCTGCTGATGCGCCGCCTGCTGAGCATGCTGGCGCACGCACAAGGCGGCATCGCCAACCTCAGCCAGTTCGCTGGTTCGCTCGGGGTGTCACAGCCCACTGTGCAACGCTACACCGACATCCTTGAACAAAGCTTTTTACTGCGACGCCTGCCGCCCTATTACCGCAACATGGGCAAGCGACTGGTCAAGGCACCCAAGTTGTACCTGCGTGACACCGGCCTGCTGCACCATCTGCTCAACATCAGCACGCATGCCGTGCTCGATAGCCACCCGGTACGCGGAGCCAGTTGGGAGACCTTTGTGCTCGAAGACGTGTTGCGCCGTGAAAGCGTGAGCCACCCGCACAGCCGGGCCCATTTCTGGCGCACCGCTGGCGGTGCCGAAGTCGATCTTTTGCTAGAGCGCGCACAGGGCCTGCACGCGCTGGAGATCAAGACCGCACGCGCCACATCGCCGCATCTGGCGCGCAGTTTGCGGGCCATTCTGGACGACACCGGGGCCCTCAGCGCCACCGTCATTGACCAGGGGCCGGGGTTCGACCCACTGGCACCCGGCATCAACCGGCGCGGGTTTGCCCAGAGTGTCAATTGGTTGCCCTGATGGTGGCCTGGCCAAGACCGTGCATGCTGTCAGTGCTAATACCTACCCAATATCGCTACACTTTTCATAGCTGCCTGCGCATATAGTTCGAGGGCTACAGCCTGTTTTTGCTAAAAAGTCTGATTTTTCGGGTCGGCAGCTGCCTTAAAGCGCATCGCCATCTTGCGGAGCAACTTGGCGCACTTTGGCCAACGCAGTCAGTGCCCGCTTTTGGCTGCTGCGCTGCGCACGTTCCTGAAAAAACGCCTCGGTGTTGAGCGCAGAAATCTTTTCTGCCACGGCCGTTACGATGAACTGATTGAGCGAGGCATCGTCGCGCGCCGCCAGGGCCATATGCCCCATTGCGTCTGAGGCTGAATCAACATAGTTGTTAACCCTTGCTCTTGGCCAGCCGTTCCGGCCTAGGGTTATCCCCCTTGACTCAGATCAACCCGCAACCCGCGCGCGCTTAGGTTTGCTTAGATTCGCGCGCGCCTTTGCGCCTACGCTCAGTCCATCAAATGGATTGACTTGCGTCGCAGCACGGCCTGCACCCCAAAAAATCCCCTCGGCAACATATACCCGGCAACACCACCATGCGAACCCCGACTGTGCAACGCACCGAAATCGTATTCATTGAAAGCAACATCGCCGACTACCAGACGCTGCTGAACGGCATCAATCCGGCGGCGGAAGTGCATGTGCTGGATGCATCCAAAGACGGCCTGACACAGATGGCGCAGATATTGGCCGGGCGCAGCGGTGTGGATGCGATTCATATCTTGTCGCACGGGGCCGAAGGCGCGGTGGGTCTGGGCAGCACCACGCTGGACAGCGCCAGCCTGCAAACCCGCGCCACCGAGCTGGCGCAGATCGGGCAGTCGCTGACCGCCACCGGTGACCTCTTGCTGTATGGCTGCAACGTGGCCGCGGGCGACACCGGCGCGCAGTTTGTCGGGCGGTTGGCGCAGGTGACCGGGGCCGATGTGGCGGCATCGACTGATTTGACTGGGGCGACTGCGCTGGGCGGGGACTGGGTGTTGGAACAGCAGACGGGGCCAATTGAAGCCCAGTTGCCTGGTTCTCAGTTAGCTGACTATGCATTCACGCTGGGTTCCGTGGTCCAGACAAACCTTTTCACCGCAGATGGCTCGATTCCGGGCGGCACACTCTCAACCGCGAATATCCTTCATAACTTTACGACCACGGTTAGCAGCACAGATCCAACCCATTTCTTCTGGTACCAGTCGCCGGGATACGAGGTCGTCTTGGACAGGCTCAAAGACGGCTTATTGGGTGGCCGAACCTCTTCGGTTGCATCGGTTTTTCCATCTGATGTGTCAATTACCTTCGGTTTGGATTTGGTCAGCAGACCAGATGGCTTTTCGATCAAGTCAATCAAAACCTATGCCTCCTGG
>CAYHDD010000572.1:0-2789 GCA_964355195.1 uncultured Rhodoferax sp.
GTCGTTGTCCTTGCCGATGTTGTGAATCTTCATCGGCTCGATCAGGATTTGGCCGACCGTGAAGCGCGGATTCAGGCTGGCGTACGGGTTCTGAAAAATGATCTGGATGCGGCTGCGGTACTGGCGCATTTCCGCGGCGCTGAGTTTTGCCAGATCGCGCCCCTCGAACATGATGCTGCCAGTCGTGGCGTCCGTCAGGCGTGTGAGCATCATGCCGACGGTGGTTTTACCCGAACCCGACTCACCCACCACGCCCAGCGTACGTCCCTTGTGCAGCTGAAAATCGGCCTGTTTCACGGCCTTGAACACACTGCGACTGAACAAGCCTGTCTTGAGGGCATAGTCCTTGCCCAGGCCTTTTACTGTCACCAGGGGCGTCCCCGTCAGTGGCGCGCCGACGCGCTGCTCGGTGATGATCGGGCGCTGGTTCATGATGTCGTCGATCACGGGCAGTCGGCGCGGCCGTGTGTCGAGCCGCGGCCGGCAGGCCAGCAGGGCCTGCGTGTAGCTGTCCTGCGGCGCGTTGAAGATGCGCTTGACATCGCCCGCCTCGCGCACTTCTCCATTGCGCATCACCACCACCTGGCTGGCGATTTCGCCGACCAGGCCGAGGTCGTGGCTGATAAACAGGATGCTCATCTTCTGGCGCTGCTGCAAACCGGCCAGCAAGTCCAGGATCTGGCGCTGCACCGTCACATCGAGCGCGGTGGTTGGCTCATCGGCGATCAGAAGCTTGGGTTCGCAAGCAATCGCGATGGCAATCATGACGCGCTGCTGCTGACCACCGGAGAGTTCAAACGGGTACGACTTGAGGCGCTCGCGCGGGTTGGGAATGCCGACCTCGGTCATCAGTTCAAGCGCCCGGTCAAGCGCCTGTCGCGCATTCAGCCCGAGGTGAATGCGCAGCACCTCGGCAATCTGATCACCGACCGTGAAGACCGGGTTGAGTGAGCTCATCGGCTCCTGAAACACTACTGAAATATCCTTGCCGCGCAGGCGCCGCATGTGTTCTATTGGCGCGCTAAGCAGATCCAGGCCGTTGTAGAGAACCTTGCTCTGCGGGGACACGATCGCGTTTTCCGGTAGCAGGCGCACCAGGCTCATGGCGCTGACGCTCTTGCCACTGCCCGACTCACCCACCAGGGCCACGGTACTGTTGGCGGGAACATCAAAGCTCACACCACGCACCGCCTCGGCGATTTCGGTCTTGCTCAGGCGAAAAGAAACCCGAAGGTCTCGTACGCTAATCAATGGGTTCATCTTGTTGTTTCCTCGACTAGCGCAATTTGGGATCAAGCGCATCGCGCAGGGCATCGGTCAACAGGGCAAAGGCGGTCACAAAGGTGGCCATGAAGGCAGTGGCGGCGGCCAACTGCCACCATTTGCCTTGCACCAGTTCGGTCTGCGCCTCCGACAGCATGGTGCCCCAACTGACCATATCGAGCGGCACACCCAGACCAAGGTAGGACAAGATGACCTCGGCCTTGATAAAGCCCACCACATGCAGGCTGAGCTGGACCAACACCACGTGGCTGATGTTGGGCAGGATATGGGTGAACATGCGCGAGGCGTGCGAGGCGCCTATCGCCTCTGCTGCGCGCACATACTCGCGCGAGCGGTGCTTCATGTACTCGGCACGCACGAGGCGGTAGATGCCGGTCCAGCCGACCAGACTCAGGATGATGACCACCGTCCACACGCCGCTGCCCAGCGTGCTCGCCAGCGGCCCTGACTTGAGCACTGCCGCCAGTGCAAACACCAGCAGGATGTAGGGAATGGCGGTGAACACGTTGTACACCCACTCCAGTACGTCCCCTGCGCGCCCACCAAAGTAGCCGCCAATGGCCCCCAGAATGGTGCCAATCAGCGTGGCAAACAGGGCCGCCGTCAAACCCACGGTGATCGACACTTGCGCACCCTTGATGACCTTGCTGAACACATCGCGACCCTGCTGGTCGCCGCCAAAGGGCAAGGTGTCGGCCTTCACCGTGACCGCAGTCTTGAACTTGGCCGCACGCTCGTCCCACTCCTTGTAGCGCGGAGCCAATGGGTCCACATCGCTGATGTCGACATTCGGACCGGCCACCGTCTCCACGATCGCGTTTTGAGTCCCGTCCGCAATCTTGCCCATGATGTGCGGCGCGGCAAAGGGAATACCGACTTCCTTCTGCCAATCCTTTGCCACCAGGCCGAGTTGCGCCAGCAGCACCAGCACAATGAAGCACGCGGTGATGTACAGGCTGACCATGCCCACCCGGTCGTTCTTCAGGCGCTTCCACGCCTGCGCCCATACGCCAGGCGATTGCGGCAGCGTAGCCAGAATTTCGGCGCTCATTTCAACACCACCCGTGGATCAACAAACTTGTACAACACGTCGGTAATCAGGTTGATCACCATCGTCAGCGCCGCCAGATACACCGTCGCGGCCTGAATCACGGGGTAGTCACTGCGGTTCACCGCCACCAGAATTTCACGCCCCAACCCGGGAATCGAGAAGAACACCTCAATCAGGAAGGAGCCGATGAAGACGCCGGGTAAGCCAGTCGCCACATTGGTCAGAATCGGAATCATGGCGTTGCGCAGCACATGCTTGAAAAGAATCGCGTTTTCGCTCACGCCCTTGGCACGCGCTGTGCGCACATAGTCCTGCCCGATTTCATCCAGAAAGAAGCTGCGATAGAGCCGCGTTTGCGGCGCCAGACTGACCAGCACCGCCAGACAGACCGGCAACGGCGCGTAGATGGCCAGGTTCTTCCAGACACTGTTGCTCCAGCCCTGCACCGGAAACC
>CAYHDD010000573.1:0-2789 GCA_964355195.1 uncultured Rhodoferax sp.
AAAACGCATCCAACCCTGCGAGAAAATAGCCCATGAGCGACATCAAACGCTTCCGCCTGTCTGGTGGCACCGCCACCGAACTGCAAGGCAACGCGTCTGACCTGGAAAAGCCACTGCAAACGCTGATCGAGGCCAACCTGCAGCCGCTGCTCAACATCCGCTTCATTGCCAGTGAACACTCCACCGGCAAAACGCACGGTGGTCGCATTGACTCGCTGGGCTTGGACGAAAACCATTGCCCAGTCATCCTTGAATACAAGCGCTCGGTGGGTGAGAACGTCATCAACCAGGGCTTGTTTTATCTGGATTGGCTGATGGATCACAAGGCCGAGTTCAAGTTGTTGGTGCTGGACAAGCTAGGCGCTGCAGCGGCTGACGCCATTGACTGGAGCGCGCCGCGCGTGGTGTGCATAGCGGCGGACTTCACCAAGTACGACGGTCACGCGGTGCAGCAGATTGGCCGCAACATAGAGCTCATCCGCTACCGGCGCTTTGGTGATGATTTGCTGCTGTTGGAATCGGTAAACGCGGGCAGTGACTCAAACGGCAAGGCCACCGCGGCAAAGTTGGCAAAGGCCGGCGCCAGCAAATTCGAGGCAGCGGGTAGTTCCGTCACAGTTCCAACAGATCCAACGGGCGCCAAGGGCACGGGGCCCGACAAGTCGTTTGCAGAGGTATTGGCCAACCTGCCAGAACCCATGCATTTGCTATTGGCTTCCCTGGAGGATTACACCTTCTCCCTGGGTGATGACGTGCAACGCAAAGAGCTGCGGCTGTATGTAGCCTTCAAACGTTTGAAGAACTTTGCAACCGTTGTACTCCACCGCAAGAATTGCCTGCTGCTGTATCTGCACGTGGACCCCGTCACCGCACTCCCGGTGTTGCCCAACGCACGCGATGTAACCTGCATTGGCCACTGGGGCACGGGTAACCTGGAGGTGCCGCTCACATGCCAGGCTGATTTGGATGCGGTCAAGCCGTTCATCAACGCGGCATATGAAGGGAAGGGCTAGTCGGTAGGTGCTACTGTTTCAGTAGCTGCTTGCGCATATTTCGCCTGGGGTAAATACTGTTTTTGCACTTAAATCCATCCTCCCGCTGCGCCCGCGCCGCCAGCGTGCTTGTTCCATAAGTTCTCTAGTTGCTTGAATTTAACGCGCAAACGGAACATACTCCGGGTTCCATGCAGACAAACGACACCCAAACTCAACGCGTACTGGAGCTAGCCTGCCAACGGGGCCTGCTGCGCGCCAGCCATTTGCACGAGCTGGGTATTGCCCGCGTGGTGCTCTCGCGGCTCACCGCCAGCGGACAGCTGGAGCGCGTGGGGCGTGGTGTGTACCGGCTGCCCGACCGCCAAGGCGCTGAGCACGAGAGCCTGGCCACCATTGCCGTCAAGGCGCCGCAGGCGGTGTTTTGTTTGCTCACAGCTTTGCAGATGCACGAGCTCACCACGCAGTTGCCCCGCCAAGTGTGGATAGCGATGCCACAGGGCAGCCACGTACCCAAGATGGACTACCCGCCGGTGAAGATGGTGCAGTTTTCGGGCGAGGCGTATGCCGCAGGCGTTGAGGTGGTGCAGGTCGATCAGGTGGCGCTGCGGGTGTACGGCGTGGCCAAGACGGTGGCCGACTGCTTCAAGCACCGCAACAAGATTGGGCTTGACGTGGCCATTGAGGCACTCAAAGATGCATTGGCCCAGAAGATGGCCACCGCGGATGAGCTGTGGCGCTTTGCCAAAATTTGCCGGGTTGCCAATGTGATGCGGCCCTACCTTGAAGCCTTGGGGCACGGGGGCTAGATGGCCCACGACCTCGCCGCGTCCGTTCGGGCACGCTTGCTCAATATTGCCAAGGCCGAGCAGACCGATTTCAACTCGGTTCTGGTGCGCTACGCCCTGGAGCGGTTTCTGTACCGACTGGGCCAGTCGGCGCAGGCTGACCAATTTGTGCTCAAAGGCGCGATGCTGTTCAACCTTTGGTACGCGATGCCGCACCGGCCCACGAGGGATGTGGATCTTCTGGGCTTTGGGCCCAGCGATCTGGGTGCAATAGCGCAAGCCTTCCGCGAAATCGTGGCCGTGGTTGCGCAAGACGGCATTGTTTTCGACGCAGCCAGCGTGCGTGTGGAAGAGATTCGTAAAAACGCAGGCTATGCCGGTGCGCGGGTGTTGGTGTCTGCAGAACTAGCCGGCGCCCGCTGCAAGACGCAAATTGATGTAGGGTTTGGCGATGCTGTCACACCGGGGCCGGTGGATGCCGTTTATCCGGTGCTACTTGCCGATTTCGCCGCACCGCGCTTGCGAACCTATCCGGTCTATACGGTCGTCGCAGAAAAGCTGCATGCCATGGTGCTGCTGGGCATGACCAACAGCAGGCTGAAGGACTATCTGGACCTCTCGGTATTGCTGGAGCGCGAGGCGCTGGACCCAGCCACCTTGACTGCCGCCATTACGGCGACATTCATCCGCCGTGGCACCGTGGTGCCAACAGAGTTGCCGATTGGTTTGAGTGACGAGTTCGCTAACGATCAATCCCGGCAGTCCTTGTGGGTGGCTTTCCTGAAAAAGAACGTACTGCCTGCTGTGCCACTGACCAGCGTCGTTACCACCTTGCGCGCCGCACTGCAGCCAGCGCTTGAGCAGGCAGCGTCAACAAACCTAACTCCACTCCGGCCATAGCAGCGCCAGCACCCCGCTTGAGCCGATTCAACAGAAATACGGCTCATGACCACCCAATCGCAAACCGCGCAGCCCAGCTACATCTGGCAACACCCCGGCTGGCCACGCT
>CAYHDD010000574.1:0-2780 GCA_964355195.1 uncultured Rhodoferax sp.
TGCCGTGTCAGGCGTGGACCTGAACCCGTTCGCGGTCGCCATCTCGCGCTTTCGCCTGCTGGTGGCGGCGCTGCTGGCCAGCGACGTGCATCGTTTGAGCGAGGCACCCGATTTCAAAATTCATGTCGCCATTGGAGACAGCTTGCTGCACGGCAAACGTTTTGGTTTGACCGTTAGTGAAGACATGTTCCAGGGCGCTGAACATTTCAGCGGCACTGGGCTAGCCCATGCGTACGCCGGCGAAGACCTGGCTGATGTGCAGCGCATATTGAGCAAGCAGTACCACGCTGTGGTGGGCAATCCGCCCTACATCGTGGTCAAGGATGCGGCTCTAAATGCTGCTTATCGCAGTCGATACGCAAGTTGCCATCGCCAATACTCGCTTGGCGTCCCATTCACAGAGCGGTTTTTTGAATTAGCCGTAACTGGAAGAGGCGGTGCGCAAGTGCCCTCATCATCGGCCGGCTTTGTAGGCCTGATCACTGCCAATTCATTCATGAAGCGCGAGTTTGGCAGTAAATTCATTGAGCAGGTTCTGCCCCGCCTCGACCTTACTCATATTGTTGACACCTCCGGCGCGTATATACCAGGGCATGGAACGCCTACTGTGATTCTGTTTGGTCGACACCGGGCACCTGTGGAAAACGCTGTACGCACGGCCATGGGTATTCAGGGCGAACCAGGCACACCGGTCGATCCAGCACTTGGCTCCGTGTGGTTAGCCATGTTGAATCAGCTTGATTTTCCTGGGTCAGAGAGTTTGTTCATCAGCGTAGCAGATATTGAGCGAAAAGATTTGATCAACCATCCGTGGAGCATTGGCGGCGGCGGGGTATCAGAAATCAAGGAAACGCTGGAATCAATAAGTAATGGGATTTTGGGTAAATTCGTTGATGCAATAGGCTTCTTTCAAGACACTCATGCAGATGAGGTTTTTGTACAACCGAGAGAGTTTTTCAACAGAACAGGTGGAACAGTATTCACGCGGCCATGCGTCCGTGGCGACGGCACACGTGATTGGCAGCTGACGTTTGATGAGTCAATTCTGTTTCCTTACGACGATCAAATCAACCAGTGGGACGAAATACCAGTCAATTCATCGCTGCGTTGGACATGGAACTACCGCACAACCTTGTGGTCTCGGTCAGTTTTTGGAGGGAAAACTTATCGCGAGGCCGGTAGACCATGGTGGGACTACCACCAGTTCCCTAAGGATCGCGCAAGAGCAGAGCGACTGATTGCCTTTGCCTTTGTCGCAACGCACAACCACTTCGTCCTAGACCCTAAGGGAAAGGTTTTCAACCGGTCGGCACCAGTGATAAAACTTTCCTCTGTGGCCAGTGAGGAAGAACACTTAGGTTTGCTCGGATTATTGAATTCGTCTGTGGCTTGCTTCTGGATGAAGCAGGTGTGCTTCCCAAAAGACGGGCAAGGTCAAATGTGGGAAGAGCGATTTGAGTTCAATGGCTCCAATATCACCGAGTTCCCCGTGGTAGCTGTCCGCCCTCTGGCAACTACCAAACAAATAGACACTTTGGCACGAGAACACGTCGAAAACCTCCCTTCGACTTTGCTCGCTAAGTCTGAGTCGGATTCTCAATTGCTACCTACACGCGCAACACTAGATATTGCACGCAACAAGTCCATTAAGCTATTTCAGAAGATGGTTGCTTGGCAGGAAGAATTGGATTGGGTTTGTTACCGCCTGTATGGACTGATGCCAAGTGAAAGCAATGCCCAAAATTTTGAGCATGGGGCGCCACCCGATGTTGCACTTGGCGAACGTGCATTTGAAATCGTTTTAGCTCGCCGCGTGGCAGCGCGAACATTGGAAACCAATTGGTTCGAGCGCCATGGGTCAAAGCCCATCACTGATATTCCGACACGCTGGCCAGAAGACTATAGGCAAGTTGTTCAGCACCGCATCAGCGCTATTGAGCGTGAACCAAGCATCAAGCTGATCGAACAGCCGCTTTGCAAAAGGCGGTGGAACTTGACACCGTGGGAAGAGCTTGAACAGACGGCGCTTCGGGAATGGCTCTTGGCACGCTTGGAGTCCACTCGGTACTGGACTACCGACGCAAATCACCCGCCAACGCTCACCTCAACCAGCCGCTTGGCTGATCAAGCACGGAATGATGCCGAATTTATGCAAGCGGCTGCAATTTATGCCGGTCACGCCGATTTCGATATCAGTCAGCTTGTCGCGCAATTGGTTTCCAGCGAAGCGGTACCGATGTTGCCAGCGCTGCGGTACACCGATGCTGGTCAACGCAAACGCACCCAATGGGAAGACACGTGGGCCTTACAGCGGCTTGAGGATGCCGGTCAAAACGTAGGTGCCATTCCGGTACCGCCGAAATACAAGAACACCGATTTCCTGAAGGTTGACTTTTGGCGCTTGCGTGGCGGCCTGGACGTCCCCAAGGAACGCTGGGTCAGCTACCCCGGTTGCGAGCGCGGTGCGGACGGCAGCCTGCTTATCGCCTGGGCCGGCTGGGACCATCTGCAGCAAGCCACCGCGCTGGCCGCCTATTACCTCGACATGAAAGAGAACGAGGGCTGGCCCCCCGAGCGTCTGCAACCCTTGCTGGCCGGCCTGCTGGAACTGGTGCCCTGGCTGGAGCAGTGGCACAACGAGGTTGACCTTGTTTACGGTGAGCGCATGGGCCATTACTACAAAGGCTTTGTGGCAGAGGAAGCCCGTGAGTTGGGTTTTACGCTGGATGATTTGAAGGCGTGGAAGCCTGCGACAACAGCACCGGCTCGCGGTCGGCGCA
>CAYHDD010000575.1:0-2780 GCA_964355195.1 uncultured Rhodoferax sp.
TGCTGTTTGGTCAGGACCTGACCCTGATTGCCACCATCGGCATCGTGCTCCTGATCGGCATTGTCAAGAAGAACGCCATCATGATGATCGACTTTGCGCTCGATGCGCAGCGCCATCAGGGCATGACGCCGGCGGTGGCGATCCGCGAAGCCTGCATCCTGCGTTTCCGCCCCATCATGATGACCACCCTGGCAGCGCTGATGGGCGCTTTGCCAATTGCCATCGGCGTCGGTGCCGGTTCGGAACTGCGCCAGCCGCTGGGTCTGGCGGTGGTCGGTGGTCTGGTGTTTTCGCAGGCCATCACGCTCTTCATCACGCCGGTGATCTACCTGACGCTGGACCGCTTCAGCGGTCATGGCCCGATCACGACAGAGGAAGCTGCGTCGGCCTGAACCCGGGCGACAGCGACAGCGCTGCGCTGTCAGAGATTCCAGCACCGAGGAGTAAACCGTGAAGCCATCCCCCGGACGCGGACAGCGAATCAGCAGGCGCTCGGTTTCAAACGGGTCGGGGACATCGAGCAGGGTCGGGTTGATCCGACAGGCTGCTAGAACTCAATGACGTCGGCAATAGCCTTGATGCCGGCCAGGGCACAAGCCTCATCGGCCTCGCCACCCGGGCCACCCGAGACACCAATGGCACCGAGAAGAATGCCAGCGGCCGCAATCGGTTGCCCGCCACCTGCGGCAAGAAAACGCGGATGATTGCGCAGGCCACTCATCGGGCGTCCCGCCTGGGTCTGCGTTGCCAGATCGCTGGTCGAGGTTCTGAAGCTGGCGGCGGTCCAGGCCTTGTTGGTTGCCACGTCAACCGTGTGCGCTCCGGCAAAGCGGTCACGCAGCAGAACCTGCGTGATACCGGCTCGGTCCGTCACCGCCACGGCTATCTGAAAACCTTGTTTCCTGCAGGACTCCAAAGCCGCCCGCGCCGCCGTCAGCGCGGTCTCGGGCGTCAGTGATCTGACTGTAAACGTAGCTTCCTGCGCCATCGCAGGCAGGGCGGCGCACAGCAGTAGCAGAACGGGCCATCGAACAGTTTTCATACCTCACCTCCAGGGTTGTGTTCAGATCATAAAGCGGCTGCACTGGGGGCGTCGGCGCCCGGCTTCATTCTGATCCAAGAAGAGCCTCCGGCTCTCGGGACCGAGAACGGCGTCGCGAAGCGCACCTTGGTCGCAGTTTACCGTCTGCCTGTTTAGCAGGCAACGGCCCGCGGCCCAATGACGACGCTGTTTGCGCCATTTGCTCAACAAGTTATCAACACTTTAGGGCACCGTTCCTGGGGGTAACTTGCCACGCTGGCGATGTCTGCCGACTGGCAGGAACATGAAAACTCTTTGACCTAACGCAAAGCATGAGCAACTAGGTGGTTGCCAGTCGACGCCGAGAGGCCTAACTTGTCTGCCGGGACGTACCGGCTTGCAAAGGGCAAGGGCCGCTTCAAGTTGATCTATTCGTCCCACACAAGACGGAGGCATTATGTCAACACTGCATTTCCCGACCAGTCTGGAGCACATCAGCAAGAGTATCAAAGGCGCAGATCCGGCAGCCTTGGTCGTCTTTACGGTGGCGGTAGGTTTCCTGGTCGCCATTCTGGTGGCCATCTTTATCCGCTGATTGGGCGCCAGCGCTGCGCTGGCGCCAGTTGCGAGTCACACGTCAGTCAGGCCCCCGAGCGCGGGGCCGGCGGGTTCTTTCAGCGCGCTTCTGCACCGATGAAGCGACAGGGCGCTGCGCCCGGCAGCCGATGACACAGGCACGGCGACTAAAATCGTGCCTCCGCCTTGAAAGCCCACGCTGCCATGCCACGCCAACTGTTCGTCACTACTGCCCTGCCCTACGCCAATGCGCCGTTTCACATCGGGCACATGATGGAGTACATCCAGGCCGATATTTGGGTGCGCTACCAGAAGATGATGGGCAACAGGGTGCACTTTGTCTGTGCTGATGATGCACACGGCGCCCCGATCATGATTGCGGCAGAGAAGGTCGGAAAGACGCCGCAGCAGTTCGTGGCCGATATCGCCGCCGGGCGCAAGCAGTACCTGGATGGTTTTCACATCGGTTTTGACAACTGGCACTCCACCGATGGTCCCGAAAACCACGAGCTGGCGCAGTCCATCTACCGCGGCCTGCGCGCCAACGAACTGATCTCGACGCGCATCATCGCGCAGTTCTTTGACCCTGAAAAACACATGTTTTTACCGGACCGCTTCATCAAGGGCGAGTGCCCCAAGTGCGGCGCCAAGGAGCAGTACGGCGACAACTGTGAGGTCTGCGGCGCGGTCTACAGCGCGACCGAATTGACCAATCCCTACTCGGCACTGAGCGGTGCGACACCTGTGCTGCGCGACTCGGAACACTATTTCTTCAAGCTCTCCGATCCGCGCTGCGTCGAGTTTCTGGAGCACTGGACCCAAGGCAGCAACGAGCGCGGCCAGACACATCTGCAGAGCGAGGTCTACAACAAGATCAAGGAGTGGTTGCTGCCCAACGAACACGGTCAGCGCGACCTCGGCGACTGGGACATCAGCCGTGACGCGCCCTACTTCGGCATTGAAATTCCGGACGCGCCGGGCAAGTACTTCTACGTCTGGCTGGACGCACCCATCGGCTATCTGGCCTCGCTGAAAAACCACTTCATCAAACTCGCTGCCGACGCCACTGCCGGCGCACAACAGTTCGACGCTTTTGTGGCAGACCCGGCCACCGAGCAGTACCACTTCATCGGCAAGGACATCATCACTTTTCACACTTTGTTCTGGCCCGCCATGCTGCACT
>CAYHDD010000576.1:0-2775 GCA_964355195.1 uncultured Rhodoferax sp.
GAAGCAGACTGTGCCATAGGTGTTCTTCACCATGCCCTCTTTGAAGCAGGCTTGACCAAAGAGGGCGCTCTGCTGGTCGCCGGCGACGCCGCCGATGGGAATGGCGTGGCCCAGCAAGGCCGGGTCCAGCTCGCCATAAAGGGCACTTGACGGCTTCACGCCGGGCAGCAGGCTGGCCGGGATATCCAGCGCTTGCAGCAACTCACTGTCCCACTGGTTGCTGTGCACGTTGAACAGCATGGTGCGGGAGGCATTGCTGACATCGGTCGCGTGAACGGTGCCCCCGGTGAGGCACCAGATCAGCCAGCTGTCCACGGTGCCAAAGGCCAGTTCACCGTTGTTAGCCAGCTGGCGGGCCCCCGCTACGTGGTCCAGCAGCCATTTGATCTTGGTCCCCGAAAAATAGGCATCTATCAGCAGCCCGGTCTTGGCTTGAATGGTGGGACCCAGGCCACGCTCGCGCATTTGAGCGCAGTCCGGCTCGGAGCGGCGGTCCTGCCAGACGATCGCGTGGTGAATAGGCACGCCAGTGCGCCGGTGCCAAAGGATGGTGGTCTCGCGTTGGTTGGTAATGCCCAGCGCTCGCACATCCCTGGCGCTGATGCCGGCTCTGGCCAAGGCTTCGCGGGCGGTGGCCAGTTGGGTGCGCCAAATCTCGTGCGGATCGTGTTCGACCCAACCCGGCTGCGGGTAGATCTGCGTCAATTCCTGTTGCGCCAGCGCGACGACTTGCCCGTCACCGTTGAAGACGATGCTGCGGGAGCTGGAGGTTCCCTGATCAAGGGCAAGCAGGTAGGTCATGGGATACTGCTGAAATTGAATTGGAAAGGCATTATTACCCCATGAGCAGCCCCACGCAGCCCTTGCCGACCCGACGCGACACATTGATTGCGCGGCTGGCCGAAGATTGCCAGGTTGACCTGGCCATTGTGGGTGGCGGCGCCACCGGTCTGGGGGTGGCACTGGACGCGGCGGTGCGGGGCTTTCGGGTGGTATTGGTAGAGTCGCACGACTTTGCCAAGGGGACTTCATCGCGCGCGACCAAGTTGGTGCACGGCGGCGTGCGCTACCTGGGACAGGGCAACATCGGCTTGGTTCGGGAGGCATTGTCCGAGCGGACCACGCTGTTGAACAACGCGCCCCATCTGGCGCAGCCGTTGGCCTTTGTGGTGCCGACCTATAAATGGTGGGAAATGCCGTTCTACGGCACCGGGCTCAAGCTGTACGACGCGCTGGCAGGAAAGGCCGGACTGGGACGGACCGAACTATTGACTCGTGCTGAAACCCTGGCCCTGTTACCCGGTTCAAGACCGCAGGGCCTGCTGGGGGGCATCAAGTACTGGGATGGCCAATTCAACGACGCTCAGTTGGCTGTCGCGCTGGCGCGCACGGCCGCCAGTCGCGGCGCGCTGCTGGTGAACTACTGCCGCGCCGTCGATTTGCTGTATGAAGACAGCAAGATTTCCGGCTTGGTCTGCGAAGACGTTTTGACCGGGCAGTCGTACCGTATCAAGGCGGCCTGCGTTGTCAATGCCGCCGGTGTGTGGGTTGATGAGCTCCGGCAAAGGGATGGCGCGGTGAGCAAACGCCCAGTTACACCGATGGTGGCACCCAGCCAAGGTGTGCATGTGGTGGTGGATCGGGATTTTTTGGGTGGCGACGCGGCTCTGATGGTGCCGAAGACGGCCGATGGCCGTGTTCTGTTTGCCGTGCCGTGGCTCGGGAAGGTGATTCTTGGGACGACCGACACGCCGCGCCAGGATCTGCCACGCGAGCCGTTGGCGTTCAAAGAGGAGCTTGATTTCATTTTGACCGAAGCGGCCCGTTATTTGCGCCGTGCACCGCAGCGCTCCGACATCAAGAGCATCTGGGTCGGGCTGCGGCCGTTGGTGAAACCGCAGGATGACGAGGGTGGCAACACCAAGACTTTGAGCCGTGAGCACACCGTTCTGGTCAGCCGCAATGGTCTGGTGACGGTGACCGGTGGCAAATGGACAACCTACCGTGCCATGGCCGAGGATGTGCTTGAGCGCTGCGCCCGACACGCCCTGCTGGAGCGCAGGCCCAGCGGTGTGACGGTGGCTCTGAAATTGGTCGGTGCCGGTGACAGCGTGCAGAAGACGGTCTCCATCAGTCAACCCCAGGGCATGCACTCGTATGGCGACCAACAGGCCGTCGTGGCCGCTTTGCCGGGCGCGGATCACGTGCTGTCTGCAGGTTTGACCGAGGCCATGGTGCGGTTTGCCGCTCGCTATGAATATGCGCTCAGCGTGGAAGATGTGCTCGCGCGGCGCTCGCGCCTGTTGTTTCTGGATGCCCGACTGGCGGCCTCGCTGGCCCACGAGGTCGGTCAAATCCTGCTGCAGGAGACTGGACTGGACCCAAAGATCGAGGCCTTTTCGGCCCTGGCGCAGCAATATTTGCAATTACCGTGACAGCTCGCTTGACGATCTTGGTGTTGTCGTGCATAATAGCGGGCTTCGCTTGAAAAAGTACGAAGTGTCTGCCCAGCGAGCGTGAAGTGAGTGGTTTGCTTCACAAACGACGGGCCCAAGACTGACCGGATTAATTTTCGGTGCAAGTTGGGAATATTTGAAATGATCCAAGCTGAATCTCGATTAGAAGTTGCCGACAATACCGGCGCGAAATCCGTTCTCTGCATCAAGGTGCTGGGGGGGTCAAAGCGGCGCTACGCCAGTGTGGGCGATGTCATCAAAGTGAGTATCAAGGAAGCTGCTCCGCGCGGTCGCGTCAAAAAAGGCGAGATCTACAGTG
>CAYHDD010000577.1:0-2772 GCA_964355195.1 uncultured Rhodoferax sp.
CGGTGCCGGCTATCGCTCCGACATTGCTGGCACGGTGAAAACTATCAAACAAGTGGGGTTGGTCGGCTGCTGGAATGCCAATGCCCACGTCAGACACGATGAACACCAGTTGATTGTCGAGCTCACGGACGGTGAAGCGCACTTCGCCGCGCTCGGGTGAATACTTGAGTGCGTTGGACAGCAGGTTGCCGACGATATTGCGCACCAAAATCTCATCGAGCAAGAACTGCTGATCCGCCTGCGGCAACTCAAGTTTCAGATGGATGTGGCTGAACTGACTCGTTATGGAACTGCGCAACTCATCCACCACGCGAAGGCAAAAAGGCGTGATGGCGAGTGGACTTGGCTTGAACTCAAGTTGACCAGAATCGCTGCGACCAATCAGCAGCACGTTCTCCAGCATATGCGTCATACGCTGAACCGCCTCGTCGATCTTTTGCAGCGTCATCTGCTTCTTGTCGACCGACAGACGCTCACCGTAGTGTTGCAGCAACTCCACCGACCCATGAATGGTGGCCAGCGGAGTTCGGAACTCGTGCGAGGCCATCGAAATGAAGCGTGACTTCATGCTGTTGAGTTCGGATTGTCTTTGCAGAGTGAGCAGCTGAGTCCTTTCGGCCTGTAGACGTGCGGTTGCGTCGACCACAAACATCAGCGTTGCATCGCGTTTGTTCCATTCGATCTTTACCGCTGAAAGCTCCAGCGAACGAACTTCACCCGCCTCTGTGACGCATCGAAAACCATAGAACTGTTCGACTGTCTCACCCCGCAGCCGGCGCTGGTGTCGTTCCACCATGGTCGGAACGTCTTCCGGGTGAACCGTCGCGGTAAAGGGTTGCGACAGCAGGTAATCCAGCGGGTGGCCGACGATACTTACCAGACAAGGGTTGGCAAACACCATGCGGCCCTCTTGCACGACAACCACACCCACGCCGACTTTTTCGATCACCGTGCGGTAGCGCTCCTCGGACTTTCGAAGTTCATCGAGTGCCTGATAGCGCTCGATGGCACTGCTGACATGGTTGGCAACGAAAGACAGAATGTCGGCGTCGGACGCCGTATAGGCAATGCCGGGCTCATAGCCCTGTACCGCCAGAATGCCACCGATGGCACCACGAATCTGCATTGGCACGCCCAGCCAGGAGCTAAAGGTCATGTCGCCGCTGCCTTGGGTGATCTCGCCCGCTATTTCGAGCTCCTTAAGCCGGTGGGCATCGATGATTTGTGCTTGCTGCGTGCGCAAAACATATTCAGTCAGGCCACGACGGTAGGGAACACTGCTAAGTTGCAAGGTGTCGCCGTCGCGCTCGTCGACGTAGTAGGGGAAGTCCTTCAAACCCTTGCTTGCATCGTACAGGCAGACGTAGCAGTTCCTGGCATACAGCAATTCACCCAGCAAGCCATGCACCGACTGCAGGAAGTCGTAAAAGGACAGACCGGCCGCAGCGCGTTCTGCAATCCGGTAGAAGACTCTTTGCAAGGTCAGTGCGGCACGCATCTCTTGCGTTCGCTGCGCGATGCGTGCCTCCAGCTCTTTGTTGAGCTCATTTAGCTCCTGTTCAACACGCTTTCGTTCCGCGATGTCCTGCACCAGTTGAGCCTGCGTCTGAAGCAATTCATCATTGATCAGGTTTGCGCGCCGCTGCGCTTGCGCAGCCGCCTTGTAGGCCGATGCGTTGTCCAGCGCAATGGCTCCATAGGCACAAAGTGTGTGAAAGATGGATCGCGCACGTTCGCCGTAGACCTTCGCCTTGGTTGACTGTATGGTCATGACACCCAGTAGTCGCTCACCCACAATTAGCGGCGCGTACAACAGGCTGTAGGTAGGAAGCGTCCCCGGTATCAGGTTGGCAGTGATCACCCCGGGCTCGATCTCAATCAGCACCTCTTTGCGCTCGCGCGCGCAACGCGCCGAAGTGGCGGTGGGACTGCTGACTTCAATGCTTGAGATCGGTAGCAGCGCTCCGGCTTCCATGCCAAATGCAGTCTTGAGAATCTCCTGGTTCTCCTCCATCAAGTAGACAACAAATGTGGTCACGTCAAGCAATTGGTGAACATGCCGATGCAGCGCCTCAAACACGGCTCTAGCGTCGAGGCTGGCGGTGATCTCACGTCCAATGGTCCCCAACGTCTCCAGCGTAGAGGCTGTTTTCTTGAGTGTCTCAGCGAGCCTTCGTTGATGGTCGGTGTCGGCGTGCGCCTGCTCAACTGCACTCCGAACTTGCAGAGCCAGCGCACGCTTTTGCGCAGCCAGTCGTCTTGATTCGCTACGCGCTGCATTACCGGCCAGGCTATTTTTATAGGCTAGCTCAAAGTTCCCCGCCGCCGCATAGGCTTCAGCAAGCTCAGCGAGAAGCTCTGACGACAATTCATACCCACCCATGGTGCCCGCCACTTCAAGCGCCAGACCGTAATAATGAAGTGCCGCGTTGGGAGCCGTCATGCCATTCGGCGGCATCAGCGCCTGATCCAAGTGCATTTGTGCCAAGATACGCAAGACCTGAATCTGTCCTTCGGCGCCACCTTGCTGCTGCGCCAATGACAAGGCTGCAACAGCCTTCACTTCAGCCTCCTGGATACGCCCCAAATGAAACAATGCACTGGCCTGCCCGCGCCAGGCCCTGATCGACAAGTCTGGCTCGACCTGCGACGACAATTGCCCTTCGAGCTCAATGAAAGACTCAAGCCCCGCCTCAGCGTCACCAACACCGAGGGCAAGCTGCCCAAAATAGGCCAAACACAGCCCACAGTTCCGCGAACCGGCTTGCCCGC
>CAYHDD010000578.1:0-2766 GCA_964355195.1 uncultured Rhodoferax sp.
TGGATATCTGGGGCCGTGCCGGCGATCAGGTGGCCAAGGCCATGATGGATCAACTCGCCCACCAGACGGTGACCGGTGCCGATGGCAAGCAGGTAAGTCAGGAGTCATTCAACTCCATCTACATGATGGCCGACTCCGGTGCGCGCGGTTCTGCCGCCCAGATTCGCCAACTGGCCGGCATGCGCGGCCTGATGGCGAAGCCGGACGGCTCGATCATCGAAACACCAATCACCTCCAACTTCCGCGAGGGACTCAACGTTCTGCAGTACTTCATCTCGACCCACGGCGCGCGCAAGGGCCTGGCCGACACGGCGTTGAAGACCGCCAACTCGGGCTACCTGACACGCCGCCTGGTCGACGTGACCCAGGATCTGGTGGTGATCGTGGACGACTGCGGCACCCAGAACGGCTTTGCCATGAAGGCGCTGGTGGAGGGCGGTGAAGTCATCGAGCCTTTGCGCGAGCGCATCCTCGGTCGCGTCACCACCAACGACGTGATTCATCCCGATACCCAGGATGTGCTGTTCGCCGCTGGCTATCTGCTGGACGAAGATGCTGTTGATGCCATCGAACTGCTCGACATCGATGAGGTTCGCGTGCGTAGCCCGCTATCCTGCGAAACCCGTTATGGTCTGTGCGCCAAGTGCTACGGCCGCGATCTGGGTCGCGGTTCCTTGGTCAATGCCGGCGAGGCCGTTGGCGTCATCGCGGCGCAGTCCATCGGTGAGCCGGGCACCCAGCTCACAATGCGCACCTTCCACGTCGGTGGCGCTGCATCGCGTTCGGCGGCGCAAAGCAGCATAGAGGCCAAGAGTTCCGGCGTGATCCGCTTTACGGCGACCATGCGTTACGTAACGAACCCGAAGAACGAGAAGATTGTGATTTCTCGCTCCGGCGAAGTCATGATTACCGATGACAACGGTCGCGAGCGCGAGCGCCACAAGGTTCCCTACGGCGCAACCCTGCTGGCGGACGACGGCAAAGCGGTCAAGGCCGGCACGCAGTTGGCGACATGGGATCCGCACACCCGTCCGATCGTTACCGAGTATGCGGGTACCGTGAAGTTCGAGAACGTCGAGAAGAACGCAACCGTCGCCGAACAGATGGACGAAGTTACCGGCCTGTCGACTCTAGTCGTCATCGACCCCAAGCGTGGTGCCAAGGCGTCCAAGGGCGTTCGTCCGCAGGTCAAGCTGATCGACGAGTCGGGCCAGGAAGTCAAGATTCACGGCACCGACCATATCGTAACCATTACCTTCCAGGTCGGCTCCCTGATCACCGTGAAGGATGGGCAGCCTGTTTCGGTTGGCGACATTCTGGCCAGGATTCCGCAGGAATCGTCCAAGACCCGCGACATTACCGGCGGTTTGCCGCGCGTTGCGGAACTCTTCGAAGCCCGTATCCCGAAGGATGCCGGTGTGCTGGCAGAAGTAACGGGTACTGTGTCCTTCGGCAAGGATACCAAGGGCAAGCAGCGTCTGGTGATCACCGAGCCGGATGGCACGGCGCATGAGTATCTGATCACCAAGGACAAGCACGTGATGGCCCATGATGGTCAGGTGGTCAACAAGGGTGAAGTGATTGTGGACGGCCCGGCCGATCCCCATGACATTCTGCGCCTGAAGGGTGTCGAGGAACTGGCTCGCTACATCATTGATGAAGTGCAGGACGTCTATCGCCTGCAGGGCGTAAAGATCAACGACAAGCATATCGAGGTGATCGTGCGCCAGATGCTGCGTCGTGTGGTGATCACCCATCCCGGCGACTCGAGTTTCATCAAGGAGGAGCAGGTCGAGCGCGCGGCGGTGCTGGACGAGAATGACAGGCTTATTGCGGCCGGCAAGACGCCGACCATGTACGACTTCATGCTGCACGGCATTACCAAGGCCAGCTTGTCCACCGACTCCTTCATCTCGGCCGCGTCGTTCCAGGAAACCACGCGGGTTCTGACGGAGGCGGCCATCATGGGCAAGCGCGACGAATTGCGCGGCCTCAAGGAGAACGTCATTGTCGGTCGTTTGATCCCGGCGGGTACCGGCATGGCTTATCACCGCACGCGCCGCGGGCAGTCAAAGAGTGGAGCAGAGGCGCAGAACTTGTTCGATCTGCCGGCTGCAGCGGAAACCACCCCGGTGGCAGCGGAGGATGCGCAAGCAGGTTGACGCTCGCGGGGGACCATTCTATAATCCGGCCTCTTTGCCCTTGGCAGGGGTCGATTTTTTGCAATTTTGCAGTGCGTTTCGCACAGCATTCAGGACATTTAAATGCCTACCATTAACCAACTCGTGCGCAAAGGCCGTCAGGCGCCGCAGTCGAAAAGCAAGGTGCCGGCACTCGGCAACAGCCCGGCTCGGCGCGGTGTCTGCACTCGCGTATACACCACCACCCCGAAAAAGCCGAACTCGGCGCTACGGAAGGTTGCCAAAGTGCGGCTGACCAACGGATTTGAGGTTATTTCCTACATCGGCGGCGAAGGCCACAACCTCCAGGAGCACTCGGTAGTGCTCATTCGCGGTGGTCGAGTCAAGGATCTGCCGGGTGTCCGTTACCACATTGTGCGTGGCAGCCTGGATACCCAGGGGGTCAAGGACCGCAAGCAGAGCCGTTCCAAGTACGGCGCCAAGCGGCCCAAGGCCGCTTAGCGAAATGTTTACGAAGCCGCGTTGCGGCTTGGGCCCAAGGCCGTGTTATTAAAGTAATTGAGGTGATCTATGCCCCGTCGTCGTGAAGTTCCCAAACGTGACATCCTGCCCGATCCGAAATTCG
>CAYHDD010000579.1:0-2764 GCA_964355195.1 uncultured Rhodoferax sp.
CTTTGCCGGCGACCTGCATGGCACGGCCGACATCATTGCCAAGGCAATGCAGCATCCGGGCTTTTCCTTTGTCGAGATTCTCAGCCCCTGCGTTACCTTCCGTCCCGAGCAACGCGAGTGGAAGAAGCTGGTTCGACCGGCCGAGGTGGCTGCCACCGATGACGCGGCACGCGCCGCGCGCCGCCTGATGACCGATGACGGCCTGAACCTCGGTGTGCTCTACGCTGGCACGCGCGCGCCCTATGCCGCCTCGGTGCGCGCCGCCAAGCGCAGCGTGGCCGAGCTGGAAGCGGAGTTCGCGTTATGAGCGCGGGCACCAACAGCGGCGCGGGTCAAGTGCCCGCGACACTCGAAGACTTCATGGCCCAGGCGCTCCAGATGGAGCTTGATGCGGTGCAGCGCTACAACGACTTCGCCGACATGATGGAAACCCACAACAATTTCGAGGTTGAACATTGGTTTCGCAAAATGGCGCTTGTCGAGGGCAAGCACGCCGACCAGATCATGAGCGAGATGGGTTGGACGCAGCCGCCGCCCCTGAAAGTGGCAACGCACATCTTCGAGGGCTTCGAGACGCCCGAGATGGCGTCCACCGACGACCTGCACTACCTGATGAAGCCCTGGCACGTGCTGCAGCTCGCGCTGGCCGCTGAAGAGCGTGCCGAGCGCTTCTTTGCCAAGTTGGCCAGTGTGGCGACGGTGGAGTCGGTGCGCAAGGCGGCGCTGGAGTTGCAGCAGGAAGAAGCCGAACACGTGCAAATCGTCAAGGAGTGGTTGCTGAAAGTGCCGCAGCCGGAGGCGAACTGGGCCGAGGACCCTGACCCGCCGCGTTACGACGATTGATGGCGGCGCCGCAAGAGCGCCAGCCGGCCCCGTCGATGGTGCTCTGGCGGACTTGGTGCGCAACAGTTTGATGTGGCTTTCAAGCCACTGTTTTTGATCATTTGCTGGTAAACCCCGAGCCCAAAATGGTCTTCCCTGATTAAGATGTTGCATCGCTCTGCATATTTAGATCGAGATGAACTTTATGCTCCCTTATTCGACCGCTCCGCGCTCCGGCCAACGCAAGTGCGCAGGTTTACGGTCTGGCCCATTTCCGCTGAACCGGGTGCCGTGCGGCTTGACCCGGCGACGCCACGCCCACGCCGCCGCACACCCCTTGCTTTCATATCATCATTAACCGGAGAGAGACGATGAACTTCAAGAAGACCCTGCCCTTTTTGGCCGTGCTGGCGTTTGCCAGTGCTGCCCAGGCGGATATCAATGTTGGTGTGACCGTGTCGGCCACTGGTCCGGCCGCATCTCTGGGAATTCCGGAGAAGAACACCATCGCCCTGATGCCCACCATGATCGCTGGCCAGAAGATCAACTACATCGTGCTGGACGATGCTTCCGACACCACGGCGGCGGTCACCAATGCACGCAAGCTGATCAATGAGCACAAAGTCGATGTGCTGCTGGGTTCCACCACGACGCCCAATTCGCTGGCCATGATCGACGTCGCCGCCGAAGCGCAGACCCCGATGATCTCGATGGCCGCCTCGGCGCGCATTGTGGAACCCCAGGATGCCAAGAAGCGCTGGGTTTTCAAGACACCGCAGAACGACATCATGATGTCGCTGGCGATCGTCGGCCACATGGCAGACGCTGGCGTCAAGAGCGTCGGATTTATCGGCTTCTCTGATGCCTATGGCGAAGGCTGGTACCAGGAATTCAGCAAGATCGCCGCGCTCAAGAACATTCAGATTATCGCCAACGAACGTTACAACCGCACCGATACCTCGGTCACGGGTCAGGTGCTGAAGATCGTCGCTGCCAAGCCCGATGCGGTGCTGATTGCCGCTTCCGGCACACCCGCAGTGCTGCCGCAGCGCGCCCTGAAAGAGCGTGGTTATGCGGGCAAGTTCTACCAGACGCACGGTGTGGCCAACAACGACTTCCTGCGCGTCGGTGGCAAGGACGTCGAAGGCACCTTCCTGCCTTCCGGCCCGGTGCTGGTGGCCGGTCAATTGCCGGCCAGCCATCCGCTCAAGAAGTCGGCCCAGGAGTATGTCGCCAAGTACGAAAAAGCCAATGGCGCCGGTTCAACGTCAACTTTCGGTGGCCACGCCTGGGATGCCGGCAAGCTGATGGAAGCCGCTGTTGGGCCGGCGCTGAAAAAGGCCAAGCCTGGCACGGTTGAGTTCCGTATTGCCCTGCGTGATGCGCTGGAGACGGTGAAGGAAGTCGCCGGCGCGCATGGCGTCTTCAACATGTCCACGACCGACCACCTGGGCCTGGACCAACGTGCTCGCGTGATGGTCAAGATTGAGGGTGGTGCCTGGAAATTCCAGCCCTGATGGATAGTCAAGTCGCCTTGCTGCTGGCGCAGGACGGCATCGTCAATGGGGCGATTTACGCCCTGATGGCGCTGGCCTTGGTGCTGGTTTTTTCGGTGACGCGAGTCATCTTTATTCCGCAAGGCGAATTTGTTGCGTTCGGCGCGTTGACCATGGCCTTGTTGCAGGCCGGGCGCGCTCCCGGCACGCTGTGGCTGTTGCTGGCCCTGGCGCTGCTGAGTTTGTTGGTCGAGGCACTGCGGCAGCAACGCGGCATCGCAGTGGAGTGGAAGTCAACCCTTTTGTGGACGGTCGCGCTGCCCTTGCTGGCGACGTTTGTCGTGTTGCTGCTTGCGCCGACCTCCTTGCTCGGGCAGGCCAGTACCACCTTGCTGGTCGTCACGCCGATGGGGCCGCTGATTTACCGCCTGGCTTACCGGCCGCTG
>CAYHDD010000580.1:0-2746 GCA_964355195.1 uncultured Rhodoferax sp.
GAAGCCGCCCAAGCGATCCGAGGTAGGGTCGAAGGCGCTCCGGCTGATCAAGGCACCCCACAACATAAGTAATGCCCTGCAGTGTCTCAAGACTGCGCACGATTCCGTCTTGCTCGAATAGTGAGGCGACGGTCGCATCGGTTGCAGATAGATTTATCAGGCACAGTGTTGCCGACTGAATCGAGGTCGAATCCATTTGCTCCCAGGATGACTCGACGAGGGCGATCTTCTCTGGATCGAGGTTACGCCTCATTTGGTTCAAAACAGGCCCCTCTGAGTTGCGGCCACTCCAGTAATTCGGCGAGCCTGTGGACAACCCAGATCGCTTCCGGTCCTGTCACCACCGCTCCCGTTCCTGTTAAGCCTCGGTAGCATTGAATCAGTACGTCATCTTCGGTGATGCCCAAGCTGAGAAACATGCTTCTGGCCGTTTCAGTCAACATGGTTGCCATGTCCTCGCAAAGCTCATAGCGGCTAGCGACGACGTCACGGGCTGCGTTGGGCTTTGTACGGCCAGCGTCAATGAACAACACCATGAAGGACTGCGGAATCTCGATTTGATACTCTTCGTACATGTTGTCTTGGGTTTCAATTTCACTGTCTGATAGGCTAAACCTTTGCTGTTCCTGCAGCGTTGCTGCGAATTCAGACCTCAGCCTGTAGCGTTCTTCGACACGCGCGAGGCGAACCAACTGCTCATCCTATGCCATTTGTTGCGCCCACCGTAAATCAGATCAAGTCGGGGACCCAGCTTCGACACTACAAGGGTGGCCATAGGGATTTACAGCATGTCAAGTGATTGGTCCATCCCCAGGGGGGCTCCTCGCTGCGCTGCCCGCCCTGGACGCCCATTGGTCGAGGGCTGGCATTTTGTTGGTTGAATATTCCTTTGCACACCAAATTCCAATCCGGCAAAGTTGGCGTCAGATATTCGATCTAGTCCAAGCATCGTACCGATCACGCAATAACTGCGGTACCTGCTGATCATCCTTTCCCCCGGTATGACCACCGATGACTGCCCATGACTCTCCATCGACTTCGTTCGAGTGTGACCAGAATCTGGAAAATACACGCCCATCACGGGTTTTCCACAGGTCAAGGTTGAACGTGCGCCTCCCGAAGTGATCGCCACGGCCATACAACCGGGTCATACCGCGGGCGCTGAAACACTCAACTGCTTCCAGTTTGATCCCCGCGCCCGCTTGGGCTTTGTGTTCCCACATTACCATTGAACTAAGCATGCCCAGTACTCCCGCCTATTGGCATCACAGCGTATCATGCCGCTGACAGCTTGAGCGGTGGTCGAGCTGTACCCGAGCGACAGGGCGCGGGCGGGCTCGGCGTTCCCGGACGCCGTCCTCATTGCCGCCGACGATTTTAATCAGGATCTGGCGCATCGCCACTACTACGGCTCGAAGGCGCGTCGTCTCCTGCTGGAATCCGCGCTGGCGTCGGCCGGGCTGCGTCCGGTGACCGCTGGCGACGATGACCCCATCGCGCGCGGCTCTCGGGGCTACGCGTGCATCGACCACATCTGCGTGTCCAACGAGCCCGCCGTTAGGGTTGGTCGTGCGATGCGCTGGCCTGAAGCACCGGCGCCGGTTCGGAAGATCTCGGACCACTTCGGTGTGGCTGTCGAGGTTGATCCGGCGTAGCTAACAAGCGCATCGAGCGGACGGCGCGAGGTAGTATCAACCAGTGAGCGCGCGACCGCCGTTCATGCGCA
Source organism: uncultured Rhodoferax sp. (assembly GCA_964355195.1). Taxonomy (GTDB): domain Bacteria; phylum Pseudomonadota; class Gammaproteobacteria; order Burkholderiales; family Burkholderiaceae_C; genus Rhodoferax. Next base: position 1,727 of record CAYHDD010000580.1, read on the forward strand.
ACAACGTTACCGGCTACTGTCAGCCGCTGCTCCATCACCGGCGTGTACCGCTCCACGTAATCCATTCCTGCCTGCGCGATACCAGATGCAGCCTCTGCGACAATTCCTCGGCTCGGCTGTCCGCAGTGGCAAGCTGAGTACCGTGTAACTCAGCTTGACCGGGCTGCCGACTTACACCACGTCAGGGGGCACGACCTGCATTGTCTATCGCCGAGAGTTTTGATGTCAAACCATCCCAATGATTTTTCATTGGCACGAAGTCCCACGGGCTATCCAATCCCAATTGCTCAATCGTGTAGTTGGCTTTGCCGTAATTACATGATGCACATGAACTAACTAGGTTTGAAGGCGCTGTTCTACCTCCGAGGTTCCATGGAACTACGTGATCGGCGACTGGCCATGTGGCGTGGATGATTCCGTGAGTTGTAAGGTTAGTCGGTCCTTTTTGGAATGACTGATGTCCCAGCTTCTTAATGATGACTTTTAGCGCTTGCTGGGCTATTAATTTTATTCCGCAGTAGCGACAGCGATACCCATCCCGCTTGAATACTTCTTCTTGATATCTTTTGGGCGAACGAAGTACATCTCGTTCGCTTTCTGGAGCCGGTTTAGGCTTTGGGTAGCTCAGCGCATCTGCTCTGAATCGACCTGAATTCTGCCCATGTTCGATGTACCACTCGCAAAACTCGCGGGCCCGGAGCGTATGTATGATTTCATGACAAGTATCCATATGACCGCTAATTAGTTCATCTACGGCTATGAGAAAGATTTCTATTTGAGAGTGAATCCAATGTGGTGGTGGGAGTGGCGACCTATGGTCCCAGGACTGGGGTGTATTGGGAAGTTCAGTGCACTGGCTTACCCCCCTACACACAGCTCGCTCCAGATGCATAACGTAATGTACAGAGCAAGACTTGCTCTATAGACTGGGCGCTGCTCGATAAACTGGACATGAAATCCTCCTGAGGGCGGCTTGTAGCCTTGATTTCAGCGACTTCGGTGAATTTCCATACAGGTATA
>CAYHDD010000581.1:0-2739 GCA_964355195.1 uncultured Rhodoferax sp.
TCAGATAAGCGCGCAGCGTCGGGTCGACCGGCAAGTGGAGTAATGCGTCAGCGTAGGTTAATTTCATACTCGATCCTTTCAGGAGTGTTGCCGTTGGACTCGAAACCGCTGAGGCAAAGGTGCGGCACCGCTTTCGACGACTGGTTACATAAAAACTGCCATGCATCGAATTAAGTAAAGTAAAACGATACAAGCGAGATTCTATCCGCGCATTTCCTTTTGTCAATCAAGTGAGTACTTACGAGTTCTATTGGCTCTTTTAGCTATACTTGCAGAATTATTTCTAAGGTCGTTATTTCATGCCATCCCCCTTCGGAATACGTCTACGTCAACTGCGTGAGGCCAAGGGCCTCACTCTCCAGCAAGTGGCCGATGCAGTCGGTTGCAGCAAAGCCTATGTCTGGGAACTGGAAATGCGAGAAGGTCAGCGTCCGACCGCTGAGCGCCTGAATGCCATCGGCAAGTTGCTTGGCGTTAAAGTGGAAGATCTGTTGGGTGAACCCATCGGCGAGGTCGCTGATGCATCCGGCACCGATGTCGCTTTCTTTCGTGAATACGCCGGAATGACGGAAGATGAAAAAAAGCGCTACCGTGATGCCATGAAGTTGATGTTTGGCAACAAGGAGTCAGGAGCGCAGAGCTCTTGAGCGCCACAGCACCGCCGAGCAGCTTCAAGGCTGCCGCCAACATTCTTAACTGGCTGGCCGCCATGCAATGCCTGAAACTGCCAATCGATCTGGACTTGGTGCGCCAAATGCTGCCCGACACCCCCTTGGGTCGCGGAGCATTCATCAAAGAACCAGCGGACTTGACTTGGGGTGCCAGCGAAGGTGCGTTGGTACGAAATCCTGACAACACGTCTGAATGGGGCATCTTTGTGAACCCCAAGACACGCGCGGAGCGCCGCCGCTTCACCGTGGCGCATGAGCTTGGCCACTTTGTGCTGCATCGGTCGCTGCAGTCCACGTTCAACTGTGACAAAGAAAGCGTTTACAGCGGCATTGCTACCCTCAAACAGATTGAACGTGAAGCCGACGACTTTGCTGGCAATCTGCTGATGCCAGGCAACATGCTGCGCGACAGAATTGAGGGAAAACGCATCGACTTTCACTTGGCTGGCGAACTGGCCAAAGAATTCGGCGTATCGCTGGAGGCCATGTGCATTCGGCTGATCAAGTTTACCGAGCAGCGCGCTGTGCTGGTTTATTGGGACAACGGTTTCTTGAAGTACCAATGGCCCAGTGAGAGCGCCAGGCGGACTCGTGTGCGGCTGCACAAAACCGCAGACCCGCAGGAACCCCACCTTGGCACACTGGCAGCTGACGAAGCATTCGATCAGGAATGGGATGGGGTGGACATGCCCGCCAGCGCTTGGTGCTCCAGCGAAGCCGCAGATATTCGTCTGCGAGAACTCAAGCACACCTACACCGATGGAAACCGGATTCTGTCGCTGTTGATCCTGGAGTCGGCACCACCGCGTGCTTACCAAGCCAGCGATTGGGAAGATGAGGAAACGGGCGATTCATTCGACCGCTTCATTCAATCCGGACAACTTCCGGTGCGGTAATTCATTGATCGACGATCTCGCAGCAGCTGCGCGCACTGCCGCGCTAGCACCATAAAACGAGTTACTCCGACAGGGTTCGGCCCATAGCATAGACGGTAGTTTTTAACCGGAGTGCTACCCATGTCAGAACTCGAATCACCCTCATCTGCGCGTCGCTTGACGCTTGAGATCCAGGCCCGGCAACCGCACCGGGAAATTGCTGAACTTCTGGCCGCTGCGATTGTGCGCATGCGCGTCAAAGATATTTGCAGCCCGTCCGCCACACAGAGCGAAGTTAGCCTTGGCTTTACTGCCAACCAGCGCGTCAATGCGAACCCGTCTTACACCGAAGGAGTTCAACAATGACGACGCAAGCAAGTACCACCATCGCGCAAATAGCGCAGTTACCCAGTCTCCCCATGGACAGCCTCTGGGCATTATGGGACGAGCTTTTTGACCGACGCCCTGGTCACCACCATCGCACCTATCTGGAAAGTCGGATCGCGTACAAGCTTCAAGAGCGTGCATTTGGCGGCCTGTCCGGTCACCTCCGGATCAAGCTCGTAAAAATTGGCGAGACCGGTGAGATACCGGGCCACAAACGACGAGCCGAAAGCGATTTGTCTGCCGGTACGACATTGGTTCGCGAGTACGACGGGGTCACCTACCGCGTCAAAGTGATGGACGACGGTCGTTTTGACCTCAACGGCCGCCCCTTCAAGAGCCTGTCAAAAGTGGCTCGCGAAATCACTGGGACTGTGTATTCCGGTCCTGTGTTCTTCGGTTTGAAGCCACCCAGCCGTGCACGGAAGGCGGCCCAGATATGAAAACACCAGCAACACGTGCACCGGCACTGACTCCGAAAAAGCGCTGCGCCATTTACACCCGCAAGTCCACCGACGAGGGACTGGACCAGGAGTACAACAGCCTTGAGGCGCAGCGCGATGCAGCGTTGGCGTTCATCAGCAGCCAGCGCCATGAAGGGTGGATTGGCACCGACGATGGTTATGACGACGGTGGTTACTCCGGCGGCAATACAAACCGACCGGCGCTGAAACGTCTGCTGGCAGACATCGAGGACGGTCGCATCGATGTGGTGGTGGTCTACAAAATTGACCGGCTGTCCCGATCCCTGTCCGACTTTGCCAAGATCGTGGACTTGTTTGATGCCAATGGCGTTACCTTTGTATCGG
>CAYHDD010000582.1:0-2738 GCA_964355195.1 uncultured Rhodoferax sp.
CTGCAAGGTCGGTGACATAGCCCATATTCAAGCACGCATTGGCGCACTCTGTCAGGTTATCCCTCTGCCCGAGCGGTCGCTGCTGGCATTGCAGGGCCCGCAAGCCGTCACAGCCCTGTCGCGCCTGGCACCCGGCGTTGAGAAGCTTGTCTTCATGACCGGCGGCCACTTCTTGGTCAACACCGGCAGCACCGGCATCGAGGTGTTCCTGACACGCAGCGGTTACACCGGTGAAGACGGCTTCGAGATTTCAGTGCACGAGTCCCAGGCAGAGGCTTTGGCGCGTGCCTTGTTGGCGCAGCCCGAAGTCAAACCGATCGGCCTGGGCGCGCGCAATTCGCTGCGTCTCGAGGCCGGCCTGCCCTTGTATGGCAACGATATCGACAACAGCACGACACCGGTCGAAGCCGCTCTGAACTGGGCAATGCAAAAAGTGAGGCGTTGCGACGGCGCACGCGCCGGTGGCTTCCCGGGTTCGGAGAAAATTCTGCGGCAACTGGCCGCCGGCACGGCTGGCCTGGCACGCAAGCGTGTCGGCTTGCTCGCCCTGGAGCGCATTCCGGTGCGCGAGCACACCGAACTTCAGGACCTGTCTGGCAAACGCGTCGGCGAGGTCACCAGCGGCCTGCTTGGCCCCACCATCGACAAACCAGTGGCGATGGGCTATGTGAGCCCTGAATGCAGCGCCGTGGGTTGCCGCGTCAACGCCATCGTGCGTGGCAAGCCGGTGCCGATGGAAGTGGTCACCATGCCCTTCGTGCCCACACGCTACTACCGCGGCTGAACAGCATCTGATCAGTTGGGGACAGAGGGTTATGGGGGTCAGACACCAATAACCCATGGTCTGTCCCACAAACATTTTTTTAAGGAGAATTTCATGACGATCAAGTACACACCTGACCACGAATGGCTCAAAGTTGACGGTGACCTGGCCACTGTCGGCATCACGCACCATGCGCAAGACGCGCTCGGCGACATCGTGTTTGTTGACCTGCCGGAAGTTGGCAAGAGCTTTACGGCCAAGGAGATTGCCGGCGTGGTCGAATCAGTCAAAGCAGCGGCCGACGTCTACATGCCGGTCAGTGGCGAGGTCACCGAGGTCAACGAAGCGCTGCGCGCCGACCCATCGCTTGCGAACAGCGACCCGCTGGGTGCCGGCTGGTTTTTCAAGGTCAAACTCAGCAACGCGACTGAGCTCGACTCTCTGATGGACGAAACCAGTTACAGCAGCTTTTCTGCCGCCTAGATCAGGACACGCCCCTATGTTGATGTCTTCCACCCTGGCTCTGAGCGAGCTTGAGAACGCCAGCGAATTCAGCGCCCGCCATATCGGCATCGACGAGGCCGACGAGGCCTTGATGCTGCAAGCCGTTGGCGTCAGTTCGCGCCGTGAGTTGATCAACGCCATCGTGCCGCGCTCCATCGCCCGACGCAGCCGCATGGAGATTCCGGCCGCCATCCCCGAAGCCGCCGCACTGGCCGAACTGAAGGCGATTGCCAGCAAGAACAAGATCTTCAAGAGCCATATCGGCCAGGGCTATTACGACACCCACACGCCGGGCGTGATTCTGCGCAACATCCTGGAGAACCCTGCCTGGTACACCGCTTACACGCCCTACCAAGCCGAGATCAGCCAGGGCCGCATGGAGGCTTTGATCAACTTTCAGACCATGATCTGCGATTTGACCGCCTTGCCGATGGCCAATGCCTCGATGCTCGACGAGGCGACCGCCGCCGCCGAAGCCATGACGCTGGCGCTGCGCGTCGGCAAATCGAAGTCCACCACGTTCCTGGTTGACCGCGAGGTACTGCCGCAGACGCTGGAAGTGATCCAGACGCGGGCCCGGCCCTTGGGCATCACGGTCAAGCTGTGCAGCGCCGACGAGGCCGACGGCGAAGACAGTTTCGCCATGCTGCTGCAATACCCCGGCCTGAGTGGAGCCGTAACCGACGAGCGCTCGCGCATTGCGGCCTACAAAGCCGCCGGTGGCGTCATCATCATGGCCGCCGACCTACTGGCGCTCACCCTGCTGACGCCGCCGGGCGAACTGGGTGCCGACATCGCCATCGGTACCACCCAGCGTTTTGGCATGCCGCTGTGCAACGGTGGCCCACACGCCGCCTACATGGCCTGCCGCGACGACTTCAAGCGCTCCATGCCGGGTCGGCTGGTAGGCGTCAGCGTCGATGCTCATGGCAACACGGCCTACCGGCTGGCGCTGCAAACGCGTGAGCAACATATCCGGCGCGAAAAGGCCACTTCCAACATCTGTACCGCGCAGGTCCTGCCCGCCGTAGTGGCCAGCATGTACGCGGTCTACCACGGCCCGGTCGGCCTGCAACGCATTGCGCGGCGCGTTGCCGCCTACACCGCCCTGCTGGCAGACGGCCTGCAACAGATGGGCTACAAGCTGGGCAACAAAAGCGCGTTCGACACCTTGACCGTTCCGACGGCTCAGGCGACGCACTCGATCAACGCGCGCGCCGTCGCCAGCGGCGTGAATCTGCGTTTTGCGTCCGAGACCAGCTTGAGCATTTCGCTCGACGAGACCACGAGCCGCACTGACGTTGAGCGGCTTTGGTCAATCTTCGCCCAACCGGGGCAAACCGCGCCGACACTGGCCTCCTTTGCCGACACTGCCGAATCCCTGTTGCCCGCCGCGCTGCTGCGCGCCAGCAGCTACTTGACGCATCCGGTGTTCAACACCCACCACTCCGAGACTGGCATGCTGCGCTAC
>CAYHDD010000583.1:0-2738 GCA_964355195.1 uncultured Rhodoferax sp.
ATCTTGATCGGCTTGCCGGTCTCGCTGGTCATGATGCCCGCCAGCGTGTCGAGCTGGGCCACGACGCCGGCGCGAAAGCGCGTGATGCAGGCTTTGCGCTCGACCAGCGGCAGCGCCAGCCAGCCGGGTTGGGCGGCGCGCGCGCTGGCTGCTTTGCTGGCGACGCTGGCGGCGTCGTCCGCCGAAATATGGGTGATCAGGGCGGCGGTGGCCGGGTTGTGGATCGCAAGTTGGTTCATAAGCTTCTTTCGGTTTTACTCTTGGTCGCTTGGGCAGCAGCAAGAAAGTCCGCCAGCAAAGGCGTGTCATCGAGCGTGCCGAGCTCGGGTCGATGGAATTCAGGGTGCCACTGCACCGCAGCCACATAGGCCGACCCGCTGTGGCGGATGGCTTCGATCATGCCGTCGTCAGGGCAGCGCGCCTCGACCACAAAGCCCGGCGCCAGGTCCTTGATGCCCTGATGGTGGATGCTGTTGATCTTGCAACCGCTGGCACCCGGCAGCAGGTCGTGCAGACGTGATTCCGGCAGGATTTCAAGCTGGTGGAAGTTGTGATCGTAGATGTCGCCGTCGCGGTGTACCAGAGAGCCGGGGCGCTGCGTCCCGATGTCCTGCAACAGCGTGCCACCAAAGGCAACGTTGATCAGCTGCATACCACGGCAGACGCCGAACACCGGTTTGCCGCCTTCTACAAATGCGCGCACCAGCGCAATTTCGTATTCGTCACGCACACGGTCGCCGCTCCAGCGTTCCTCCAGCGGTGTCTCGCCGTAACTGCCGGGCCAGACATCGGCGCCGCCGTGCAGCACCAGACCGTCAAGCCACTGGGCGTAGTCGTCAAAGTGCACCTCGCCACGCGCCGTCTCACCCGCCGGCGACGGAATCATCACCGGCAGGGCGCCAGCGGCCATGACCCAGTGCGCCATCGACTGCTCGATGTATTGCAGCGTCTTCTTGGCAAAAACCGTGCGTGTCGGGTCAGGGTGCAGGAAGCAGGCACTGATGCCGATCTTCAGGCGTTCTTTCATGCTTACATTGCGGCTTTGAATAGAGCCTCGAAGTCAACTGCCGTGCAGGGGCGCGGGTTGGTCTGATGGCAGATGTCCGCTGTTGCTATCTGCACCAGGCGCGCCAGGTGTTCGGGCTTCACGCCATGTGCGGCAAGACCGCCGTGGATGCCGACCCGCGTCTTGAGTTGCTTGAGCCAGGGCACGAAGGCAGCGCCGCCGCCGGTCACGCCGCAGACATGCGCCAGCTCGTCGAACTTGGCCGCTGCGGCCGGCAGGTTCCAGGCCATGACAGTGTCGATCATCAGCGCGTTGGCCAGGCCATGGTGCAGGTCGCACACCGCGCCCAGCGCGTGGGCGCAGGAATGCACCGCGCCGAGGTCTTTCTGGAAGGCGATGGCACCCATCATGGAAGACATCATCATGTCGCTGCGTGCCTGTAGATCGGACGGCTTGCTCACCGCCATCAGCAAGGCGCCAGCGGCAATGCGTGCGCCCTCGAGCGCGATGCCGTCGCACAAGGGGTGGTAGGCGGGTGACAGGTAGCTCTCGATGTTGTGTGTCAACGCATCCATACCGGTGGCTGCCGTCACCGAAGGCGGCAGGCCTATCGTCAGCTCTGGGTCGGCAAAGACACATCTGGCCAGGATCTTGGGGCTGAAGACGACACGCTTGAGGTGCGTGTCGTTCTCGCTGACGACGCTGGAGCGCCCGACTTCCGAGCCGGTGCCCGAGGTGGTCGGCAAGGCGACGAAGTAGGGCAGTGTGTTCTCAATTGGGCGCACCTGCGGGTGGTCCCAGACGTACTCCAGAATGTCGCCGGGGTGAGTTGCTGCAACGCCCACCACCTTGGCCACGTCGAGCGCAGCGCCACCACCAAAACCGATGATGCAGTCGGCTTGATGCGCCTGGTAGGCGGCGCCACCCTCCATCACCTGACTGCAGGTCGGATTGCCAAAGACGCCGCTGAAGACGGCAACCTCGAGGCCTTCCAGATGACTCTGGAACTCGGTCAGCACCGGCAGGGCGGCCAGCGCCCGGTCGGTCACGATGAGCGGGCGCTTGAGGCCCTGCTCCAGCAGATGGGCGGCCACCAGTTTGCGCGCACCGGCGCCGAATTTGATGGGAGTGGGGAAGGAGAAGGAGGTGATGCTCATGATGCTTGAAGGTTGATAACCATGTGATTCTTGGCGAAGTAGTGATTTTGGACCCGAATCGCCCGCGGCTCCATGCCGTAAGACACAAAACCGGCGTCCAGATAAAGCTGCTCGGCGCCGTGATTGCCATCAGTGACGGTCAACGTCACCATTTCAAGCTGGCTGCTACGCGCCTCGTTCAGCAGACTCTCCAGCAGGGCGCGTGCGATGCCACGGCGGCTGAATTCAGGCGCCACGAACATGCCGACCACCGTCGCCTTGTGACGCGCCTTGAGGCGTTGCTCGAAGTCGAGTCCGACCGTGCCGGCCAGTACGCCATCAACAAAGGCGCCCCAGAAACGCGCTGAGGACGTGTCTGCCAGGCGCTGCGCCGCAGCCGACTCCGGCCGTAGTGACTCTTCTTCATAACTCGAGGTGAAGGCCTCGGCATGCTCGCGCAGGGCACGCAGGCGTAGCGCCCGGTAGGGCGCGACGTCGGCCGGGGTCAGACGCCGGATGAGCAGCTCAGATGATTTCAAAATAGCGTTTCATTTCCCAGTCGGTGACGCCGTCCAGCCACTGGCGCCATTCCCAGT
>CAYHDD010000584.1:0-2709 GCA_964355195.1 uncultured Rhodoferax sp.
GACGCGCGAACGTGAACGCGGCACCATGGAAAACCTGCTCGCCACGCCGGTCCGCCCCGGTGAGGTGATGGTCGGCAAGATCCTGCCCTATGTGGTGATTGGTTACATCCAACTCGGCGTCATCATGCTCGCCGCCTTCGTCTTGTTCGAGGTGCCGATGGTTGGCAGCTTCACGCTGCTGATGGCCATGATCGGCGTCTTCATCGTCGCCAATCTGGGCGTGGGTTTCACCTTCTCGACCATCGCACGCAACCAGTTGCAGGCGGTGCAGATGACCTTCTTCTTCTTCCTCCCCTCGATGCTGTTGTCGGGCTTCATGTTCCCGTTTCGCGCCATGCCGGTCTGGGCGCAGTGGATTGGCGAGGTGCTGCCCCTGACACACTTTCTGCGCATCGTGCGCGGCATCCTGCTCAAGGGCAACACCGCGGCGCAGCTGTTGCCCGAACTCTGGCCGATGCTGGCCTTTCTGTTTGTGGCCGGTGTGATTGCCTTGAAGCGCTATCGGCAGACGCTGGATTGACGGAGTAGTTCGACCGCGCAAACATGGCTATACTACCGAAACATCAAAGGTAGTATAAATGCCGCTTTATCATGAGCTTTCACTGGCCGCACAAACCGCGTTCGCCGGGCTGGACGATGCCGCGCGTCAAGCTGACTTGAACCGCAGCATTGCCGATTTGCCGGGCGGTTTTGCCAAGAAGACGGTGTCTGGCAAAGCCTACTGGTACTACCAGGTGAAAGACCCTGATGGCAAACTGCGCCAGTCGTACGTGGGGCCCGACGATGCATCGACCCAAACCCTGATTCAAGCTCATGCCGACCCGGCGCATAAGCTCGCCAGACAGCAACTGGTTCGCATGTCGCGCGCCGCGATGGAACTGGGTTGCGCTGACATCCCACCCAAGCACGCCCGCGTGATTGAGCGTCTGGCAAACAGCGGCTTGTTCTCGGCGGGGGGCATTCTGGTCGGCACGCATGCCTTTTTGGCTTATCAAAATCTCTTCGGCATCCGTTGGAGCGCTGGTGCCGCCACACTGGATTTGGACTTTGCCCACGCCGGGCGCAATGTCTCGCTGGCCCTGCCGGAGAATCTGGAGCTCGACACCACCGCGGCCATCGATTCCCTTCAGATGGGCTTCATACCGAATCAAGCACGCACTTCCTTCCGTAAGGTCGACGAGCCTGAATTCGACCTCGACTTCCTCACGTCACGAGGTCGATCAGGGGAGAAACCGGTAGCCGTGCCACGTCTGAACATGACGATGCAGCCGCTGCGCTTCATGGAGCTGTCACTGCAAGACCCAATGCGCGCCACGTTGATCGCGCGCAGTGGTCCCATCGTCGTCAATCTGCCGCGCCCCGAGCGCTACGCACTTCACAAGCTGCTGGTGTACGGCGAGCGTTCACAAGCCCAACGCACGAAGGCCCGCAAAGACCTTGCCCAAGCCGCCGCGTTGGTGGACTATTTGCTGACTCACGACGCCGAAGAGATCGCGGCAATGTGGGTCGATGTCAACAGCCGCGGACCGGGTTGGCGCAAGCGCTTGAAGCAAGGTTTTGAGGCGATGAACGCCCTGTATCCTGAATGTGACTTTGCGGCGAGGATGAATCGGGGCAGTCAGTAGCCCCACCTTCCAAAGCTGGCCGCGTCCGACCAAGCGGCGTGTGATTACAAATCGATATTGAAACTTTCGATTTGTAAAAATGATCCCTCGACAAAGTTCCCGCACCCTTCAACGCCTGGCTAAAGGCTTTCCCGTACTGGCCGTCACGGGTCCGCGCCAATCGGGCAAGACCACGCTGGCGGTGCAGGACCTGAGCCAGTTTCATCGCTTTGTGCGCATGTGTGCGGCGCGCTCTGGGCAGTTGCTCAATCTCGCAACACTGGGTGCCGATTGCGGCATTTCGGCGGTGACGGCGCGCAAGTGGCTCTCGGTGCTGGAAGCCAGCTATCTGGTGCTGCGCTTGCCACCGTACCACCGCAACTTTGGCGAGCGCCTGGTCAAAACACCCAAACTGTACTTTCTGGACGTCGGCTTGATGGCTTGGCTATTGGGTATTCATGACCTTGCCACGGTCGAGACACACAGCGCGCGCGGCGCCTTGTTTGAGACCTGGGTCGTCTCCGAGCTTGTCAAGTGGCGCTTCAATGCGGGACTGGGTGCCGACCTGTTCTTCTGGCGCGACAACGTAGGGCAGGAAGTCGATGTCGTGCTGGAGACGGCGCAGGGCCTGCAGGCCATCGAAATCAAGTCCGGCGCCACCTTTGCGTCCGACTGGCCGCAAGCCGCGCGCAAGTGGGCCAGCCTTGCCGACACGCCAACCCTGCCGCCGCTGATTGTTTATGGTGGCACCGGCCGCTATGCACGCCAGGAATGTGAAGTGTCCGGCTGGCGCGAGTTTGCATTGGCGCTCACGACATGAGGTGCTGGTTTGCTACTGTCTTATCAAATGTTCTAAAGAGAGCGAATGAGTTGGATTTATAGTTGCAATCGTTCGTATGGAAACCTTTGCACTCCTGACCCATGAAGAAGTTTGCCGTGAACTCGGCCAGCGCTGCAAGCACTTGCGGCTGCGGGCCAATCTGAGTCAACTTGAGCTGGCGCAACGCAGCGGCGCCTCGCTGTCAGCAGAGGCCCTACGACAAGGCAAGTTTCCCAGATCATTTGCCGAGGATTTGGAAGTCGAAGTGGAAGTGGAAGTGGAAGG
>CAYHDD010000585.1:0-2690 GCA_964355195.1 uncultured Rhodoferax sp.
GGGTCTTCTTCTCCAGGCCCAGGATGCGTATGGCTTCCAGGATGCGCAGGCTGCCCAGGGCGTCGACATCCGCCGTGTATTCCGGGCTCTCGAAACTGACTGCTACGTGACTTTGGGCAGCCAGGTTGTAGATCTCGTCAGGCTGGGTCTCCTGCACGATGCGTACCAGATTGCTGGTGTCGGTGAGGTCACCGTAATGCAGGCGGAAGTTACTGTTCTGAATGTGCGGGTCTTGGTAGATATGGTCCACACGCTGCGTGTTAAAGGAACTGGCGCGGCGCTTGATGCCATGCACGACATAGTTCTTCTGAAGCAGGAGTTCAGCCAGGTACGAGCCATCCTGACCGGTGATGCCGGTGATGAGGGCGGTCTTTTGCATAGTCATAGTGTCCTGTTCCGAGGTTGAGCGCTAATTTGCCGCTGACAAGGCTTGATGCTGTCGAAAATCTTCATAGGCCAACGCAAGGCCTTCTTGCAGACCGACCTTGGCGTGCCAACCGAGGGCGTTGAGTCGGCTACTGTCCATCAACTTTCTGGGCGTGCCGTCGGGCTTGCTGGGGTCAAAGTCGATGACACCCTGGTAACCAACCGCCCGGCCCACCGCCTGAGCCACTTCGGCAATGGTGATGTCATCGCCATAACCGACGTTGATTTGACTTTGCATCGGCAGGGTCTGGGCCTGGTAGGTCGCTTGCGACAGGTTCATGACAAACACGCTGGCTGCCGCCATGTCGTCGACGTAAAGAAACTCGCGCCGTGGCGTACCGGTGCCCCAGATCGTGACGCAGGGCGCATTGTTCAGCCTGGCCTCGTGAAAACGCCGGATCAAGGCGGGGAGTACGTGGGAGTTTTCCGGGTGGTAGTTGTCGCCGGGTCCATACAGGTTGGTCGGCATGACGCTACGGTAATCGACGCCATGACTGGCACCATATTGGCGGTTATAGCTCTCACACATCTTGATGCCGGCAATCTTGGCAACAGCGTAGGGTTCGTTGGTCGGCTCCAGCGGGCCACTGAGCAAGGCATCTTCGCGCATCGGTTGGGCGGCCAGTTTGGGGTAGATGCAGCTCGAGCCCAGGAACAGCAGCTTTTTGACGCCGGCGCACCAGGCCTGGTGAATCACATTGGCCTGCACCATCAGGTTCTGGTAAATGAACTCGGCCGGGTAGCTGTTGTTGGCATGAATGCCGCCGACTTTGGCCGCCGCCATGTAGACCTGGTCCGGCCTCTCTGCCTCGAAAAAGGCGCGTACGGCAGCCTGATCGCAGAGGTCGAGCTCGGCATGGCTGCGGGTCACTATGGTCGTTTGGCCCTGCTGCCTGAGAGCGCGCTCGATCGCCGAGCCGACCATGCCACGATGACCGGCAATGTAGATTTTGGGTTGCATAGTGATGGCAATACTCAAGCTACGTCAAACAGTGGCGCGCTCGCGAATGATAAACCGACCTGATCCTTGGCGGACATTGTCGGCGCACCGGCATCCAGCGGCCAGGCGATGCCCAGTGTTGCATCATCCCAGGCAATGCAGCGCTCAAACTGCGGCGCGTAATAGTCGGTGGTCTTGTACAGAAACTCTGCCGACTCACTCAGGGTCAAAAAGCCATGCGCAAAGCCTGCCGGAATCCACAGCTGGCGCTTGTTCTCCTCGCTCAACTCAAGGCCAAACCACTGCCCACAAGTGGAGGAGTGTTTGCGCAGATCAACGACCACATCAAAGACAGTACCGCGTACCACCCGCACCAATTTGCCCTGCGGCTGCTCAATCTGGTAGTGCAGTCCGCGCAGTACGCCTTGTCCGGAACGCGAGTGGTTGTCCTGCACAAAGCTCGGCCGCACACCGGCCGCTTGCTCAAACTCCCTTTGATTGAAGCTCTCAAAGAAGAACCCCCGGGAGTCTCCAAAGACCTTGGGCTCAATGACGAGGACGCCGGCCAGCTGGGTAGTGATGACTTTCATGCGCTCCTTTTGCTTCAGGGTTCGTGGCGGCTGCGCTCGGTGAGCAATCGCAGCAGGTATTGACCATAGCCGTTCTTGGCCAGTGTTTGCGCTACTTTATACAGCTGGGCATCGTCGATAAAGCCGTTGCGCCAGGCTATTTCTTCGACACAGGCGACCTTCAAGCCCTGGCGTCGCTCCAGCGTGGCAATGAACTGGCTGGCCTCCAGCAGGCTGTCGTGCGTGCCGGTATCGAGCCAGGCGTAGCCGCGCTGCATGATTTGCACGTTGAGCTTGCCCTGCTCCAGGTAGGCTTGGTTGACTGCCGTGATTTCCAGCTCGCCACGTGCGCTGGGTTTGACCGCCTTGGCAATATCCACTACATGTTCGTCATAAAAATACAGGCCCGTGACGGCGTAATTGCTTTTCGGCTGTAGTGGCTTTTCTTCAATGCTGCTGGCTTTGCCCTGCGCATCGAAGGCAACCACACCATAACGCTCCGGATCCTGCACATGGTAGGCAAACACCGTGGCCCCCTGGGTTCTCTGATCGGCCTGGTTTAACAAGGGAGAGAAGTCATGCCCGTAGAAGATGTTGTCGCCCAGCACGAGCGCACTCGGGCTGCTGCCAAGGAACTTGTCGCCAATGATAAAGGCCTGCGCCAATCCGTCCGGACTGGGCTGCACGGCGTACTCCAGATTCAAACCCCACTGCGAGCCATCGGCCAGTAGCTGCTGGAATCGCGGCGTGTCCTG
>CAYHDD010000586.1:0-2686 GCA_964355195.1 uncultured Rhodoferax sp.
CGCCCTGATGGGCGCAAGAAGGAGCAACGCCGCCAGAGCGCGCCAGAGCGGCTCAGTCGGGTGCGTAGCGCTGTCACCCGGTGGGTGAACGATGTCGAAGCGAAAATGTTCAGTGTTCATAGGTACTTGTCGAGGCCAGAAAGCGGTCAACTGCGGTTTCTAGGATGATAGTGACTTGTGTCAGTGTGCGTTGTCCCTGGTGTGACGAGGGCGTCTGCGCGATGCTCCACCTACAATGAAGAGGAACTATTTCTACCTATGAAGATACTGATTTCGAACGATGATGGTTACCAGGCGCCCGGTCTGATGGCCTTATATGAGGCCGTGAAAGACATCGCCGAGGTCGAGGTGATTGCACCGGAACACAACAACAGCGCCAAGTCGAACGCGCTGACGCTGCACACTCCGCTGTATGTTCATCGCGGCGGCAATGGTTTTCGCTACATCAACGGCACTCCGGCTGACTGCGTTCACATTGCCCTGACCGGTTTGCTGGGCTATCGCCCGGACCTCGTCATCTCAGGCATCAACAACGGTGCCAACATGGGTGATGACACGATCTACTCGGGTACCGTGGGTGCTGCGATGGAGGGCTATTTGTTTGGCATTCCTGCGATTGCCTTTTCGCAGGTTGAGCGCGATTGGGCGCATGTGGACGCTGCGGCGCGCACGGCGCGCGACTTGATCTTGCAGATGTCGAGCCAGCACCTGATTGGCAGCAGTCCGTGGCTGCTCAACATCAACATCCCCAATTTGCCCCTGGACCATTTGGGGCACGTCAAGCTGTGCCGCCTGGGGCGGCGGCATTCGGCTCAACCGGCCATTACCCAGCTCAATCCGCGCGGCGAGACGATGTACTGGATTGGCGCCGCTGGTGCCAGTAAGGACGATGCCGATGGCACCGATTTTCATGCCACAGGCGAGGGACATATTTCGATGACCCCGCTGAAGGTTGACTTGACCGACCACGACCATTTGGGCTACTGGGCGCAGACGGCGGCCAAGCTCAGTGCGCGGAGCAAGACGGCGACATGAACAAGCGCCCGTCCTTTCCGGCGCGCATCGATTTTTCAACCCCCAAAGCGGTGCCCGCCCGTCCAGGCGGCACCACGAATTTGGCGCAGGGGCTGGGTCTTGACTCAAGTGCCGTACGGCAGAACATGGTGCGCAAGCTGGCGCAGCAGGGGATCACCGACAGCGTGGTTCTGGCCGCCATGCAAAGCGTTGAACGGCACCGGTTCGTTGACAGTGCCTTGGTCATTCAGGCTTACGAGGAAACCAGTTTGCCCATCGGATTGGGGCAGACTATTTCCAAGCCCGGCGTCGTGGCCCGGATGGTGGAGTTGCTGCGCAATGGTCAGCCGGGCAAACTCGGTCGGGTGCTCGAGATCGGCACCGGTTGCGGCTACCAGGCGGCAGTGCTTAGTTTGCTGGCCAGAGAGGTCTACAGCATCGAGCGCCTGCGCGGCTTGCACGAAAAGGCGCGAGAGAACTTGCGTGGGCTGGGCTTGGGCAACCTGCATTTGCTGCTTGGCGACGGTATGCTGGGTTACGCGCAGGGTGCGCCCTATGCCGCCATCATTGCGGCGGCCGGTGGTGCGGCCGTGCCACCAGCCTGGCTGGATCAATTGGCGATGGGCGGGCGCCTTGTGGCGCCGGTTGCTACCGCGGCGACGAGCGGTGGAAGACAGGCCTTGCTGGTGATTGACAAGACCGAGCTCGGCCTGCGTCAAACGGTGCTCGAAGGGGTTCATTTCGTCCCTCTAAAATCGGGGCTTGCATGAAGGGATGTTCTATGTCTGGTTTTGGTCGCTCATTGGGTTGGGCTGCGGCTGTTGCGCTGGTGGGTGCCTTGCTGCCCGGTTGCGCCTCCAAAGGGGGCAACCTGGCGCCGGTCGAGGACCGCGGCGGGGCAGTTGCGCAAGCCAAGCCGGTTCCGCCAGCGCCGACGGTAATGGCAACGCCGACGGTGGTGGCAACGCCAGTGGAGACGCCTTCCGTTCAGGCCAAAGCGCTGCCAGGTTCCGAAAATGCAGGAAAACCCGGCTACTACGTGGTGAAGCCCGGCGATACGCTGATTCGCATTGGTTTGGACCATGGGCAGGGTGCCAAGGATATTGCACGCTGGAGTGGCCTTGACAACCCGAACCGCATCGAGGTTGGGCAGGTGTTGCGGGTCGAGCCACCAGTGTCGGCCGTGATTGCAAGGCCGATGGCTGCCGCCAGTGCCAGTCCGATTGCGGCGCAAGTAGCGCGGCCAGCCAGTGCCAGTCCGATCGCGGCGCCAGTAGCGCGGCCAGCCAGTGCCGACAAGCCGGTTGCCGCTGTGGCCGCTGCTGCGGCGCCTTCCGGGGAAGAAGAAGTCCAATGGATGTGGCCCGCCGCCGGTGCGCTGTTGAGCGGGTTTGACGAACAGAAGAACAACAAGGGACTGGACATCGCCGGCGTTGCCGGTGAGCCTGTGCTGGCCGCCGCCGATGGTCGCGTCGTGTATGTCGGCGCCGCGATCCGGGGCTACGGCAATCTGATCATTGTGAAGCACAACAACACCTTTGTCAGCGCCTATGCCCACAATCAGACCTTGCTGGTGAAGGATGATCAGATGGTGCGCAAGGGGCAGAAGATTGCCGAAATGGGCAACAGCGATGCCGACCGCGTCAAGCTCCATTTTGAGTTGCGCCGCAAG
>CAYHDD010000587.1:0-2682 GCA_964355195.1 uncultured Rhodoferax sp.
TTTCCTTCTTTTGCCGCCCAGTAAGGCAAAGTGCCAGGCACCTGGCTGCGACGTGCAAACTCCTCGCGGGACATCACCAGCACATCGACGCCGACGCCGATGGAGCCGATGGCTCGGTGCAGTTTTAGATATTCGTCGGCCTTGTCTGGCACATCGCTTTCGATGACGAGCAGGTCCAGGTCTGAGCCTTCATCGGCATCGCCCCGTGCGTAAGAGCCAAACAGCATGACACTCGCAGGGCTGCTTGCCGCATTTGCGGCGCGACGTGCTGCTTCGAGAATGGCGTGTTGGGCAAGCATAAAAATTTCGCTTTGAAAGCGCGATTATGGACGCCGCAGCTCTATTCTTGACGAAGCAGCACCAGCAAGGACGGCGGCAGCAGGCGCCGGAAGCCCTTGTCGAATGTCACAAAAGGTTCGCCCAGGCTGAGCGCCAGTGCTGCCAGCCAGGCATCGGGAATCTGGTTCGCGCTAATCGCTTTGTCCAGCACCAGTTGCCTCAGGCTGGGCCATTCCTGTGTGCTGCCCAGCATGCGCACAGCGGGGTCGTCCAGCAGCCAGTCGATGAAGTCAACCGCCTGCGCAGCTGTGGATGGATGGCTGAAAATTTTGGGGTGGGTGACCAGGCGCAAAAATCCGCTGATCGCAGCCATGGGCAAGCGTACAACCTGACCGTTGGCACCGGCCAGTGTGCCTTGCAGCCAGTCCGCTGCGACGCGGTGGTGCGGGTGACTGCTGTGGTGTGCTGCCACCAGCACATTCACGTCAGGCAACATCGCTCAGACTCTGGTCAAGCGCATCGAGCATTTCGCGGGTGCTCAGTCCACTCAGATCCGGATTGAATTTGCCCGGGCTCGCGCCTTTGGGCGTGCAGACGGGCATGGCCCGACGTGGTTTGGCGCCAGGGTCTTGTGCAGCGCCCAGCCGCATGCGCAAGCCCTCTTCAATCAGCCGGGTCAAGCTCAGCCGTTGGCGAGCCGCCAGGGACTTGGCCTCGATCAGCAACGCGTCATGTATATCCAGCGTGGTCTTCATGGGCGAGAGTATACAGATTTCTGTATTTTATATAGTTTGGCAATTGGAACAATGCTTGTGCGCTTAGGCGCTGGATGGCAGACTAAATAGCTGAATGGCGCAATTGATCTACAATTCATAGTTATAAAACGTCATTTATAGAGATGATTTCGAAAAAAATAGCCCATAGCCGACAAGCCGAGGACATTCTGTTCGCATCCGAGGTGTCCGCAGCCGATGCCCGTCGCCTGCAGCGTCAGGCCAAGGACGGCAAGCTTGTTCGCTTGGCCAAAGGTATCTACGTTTCGGCGGCCACGCCCGAGGAGACGGCAAGCCTTGTTCGTCGCAACTGGCAACGGATCGCCTCTGTATTGGTGCCTGGGGCGGTCGTGTCACACATCAGCGCTTTGACTAAGGGCCTTAGCGCCGAAGGCGCCGCGACGCTGAGCCATCCCACGGTCTTTAACAAAAGTATCAGGCTCCCCGGGGTCACGCTGGTGCTCCTGAAAGGCCCAGGACAGCTCCCAGGCGACCTTCCGCTCGGAAATACCGGTTTGTTCTGGGCGTCGCGACCGCGCGCCATCCTGGAGAACCTGGGCAGGAAGGCCCCTCGTCGGCTGGGTCGCGACGCTGTGGAGCAGCATCTTGTCGATATTCTGAACGCCTCTGGCGAGAAGGCGCTCAACGCCACACGCGACAGGGCCACCGAGATTGCTGCCAGCTTGGGTGCGCAACAGGAACTTGATACGCTTGTAGGGCTGGTTGGTGCACTTCTTGGCACCCGTTCACGCGGCCAGCTCAGAACACGAAGCGGGCAGCTTGTAGCCAGTGGCACGCCGGTTGACCGCGAACGCCAGGCCCGGCTCGATCAACTCGCTGTGTATCTGCGCACGGTCAATTTGCCGAGAATTCAGGCCTTTGCATCCACTGGCCTGGCGCGGGTGCACTTTGCCTTCATTGAGTCCTATTTCTCGAACTACGTCGAGGGCACAAAGTTTGATATTGATCAGGCTGCCGGCATCGCCTTGCGCAATGAAATCGTCGCGTCCCGACCCAAGGACTCGCACGACATTCTTGGCGTGTTCCGGCTCGCGCAGACAACGCCTTATTGCAATGCACCCCCTCCGCCGGGCGATGAGTTTTTGCCAGCACTTCAGTCATGGCATGAAAACATGCTCGCCAAGCGGCCGGAGGCCAACCCGGGCGAACTCAAGACAGATGTCAACTACGCAGGCACCACTCGTTTCGTCGATCCGGCCATGGTTCGAGGCACATTCGTCGAGTGTTCGCAACTGGCGATGTCGGTGCCTGAAGGGCTTGCGCGGGCAATTTTCTACGCCTTCCTGGTTTCCGAGATTCACCCCTTCGATGACGGCAATGGGCGCATCTCGCGGCTGCTGATGAACGCAGAAATGTCCCGCATGGGTCTGGGGCGGATCATCATTCCAACGCTTTACCATCCGCAGTATGTTGACTGCGCCAAGCAACTAACGCAAAGCAATGAACCCGAGGGCTTCACGCGAGCCATTGCCAAGATGGCCCGCTGGTGTGCGCAGTTCGACTACGCAGATTTGTCCCAGATCATCCAAATCCTTCGGCTGGTGAACGCGTTGGAAGAATCCCCGATTCGATTCAAGCTCCTGAATCTGGATGGGTCGAGCGCAACATA
>CAYHDD010000588.1:0-2680 GCA_964355195.1 uncultured Rhodoferax sp.
AATTTGCAAGTCCACTGGCAAAGATTTATGGCGGCCGCCAGCGGGCCGATCGATGCCAATGGCGCGCTGAAGCCCGGTAATGCGCGATGGCCTACCGCTGCCGCTGTGTGGCAAAAAGATAGTTGACGCTGGTATCGGCATTCAGCCAATAGCGTCCACTCAACGGGTTGTAGGACATGCCGCGCGTCTGGCGCACGTCAAGTTCAGAGCAGCGGCAGTACCCGGCAAGCTCACTAGGACGGATCATCTTTGCAAACTCATGCGTACCACGCGGCAGCATGCCCAGCACGTACTCGGCACCCACAATTGCCAGCAAGAACGATTTTGGATTTCGGTTCAGGGTTGAGAAAAACACCCAGCCGCCCGGCTTGACCAGTGTCGCGCAGGCCAGCACGATGGAAGCCGGGTCCGGCACATGCTCCAGCATTTCCATGCAGGTCACTACGTCGAAGCTCTGCGCCTGCTCCTGCGCCAATGCCTCGGCACTGACTTCCCTGTACTGCACGTTTGGCGTCTGCGCCTCCAGCGCATGCAGTTGAGCCACTCTGAGCGGCTTGGCGGCCAGATCAATCCCTGTGACCTGTGCACCGCAGCGCGCCATCGAGTCGGCCAGAATACCACCGCCGCAGCCAACATCGAGCACCTGTTTCCCATTCAGCGAGGACAGGCTGCTGATCCAATCCAGCCGCAAGGGGTTGATCTGGTGCAGCGGGCGAAACTCGCCCTCCAGATCCCACCAGCGGTGGGCCAGATCAGAAAACTTGGCGAGTTCGGCCGGGTCGGCGTTGAGAGTTGCAGTCATAGCAGGCGATTATCCGAAATATTCACAAGGCACAGTGAGCACTCGGGACACAGCCCAACAAAAAGCCCCGTCAGAACGGGGCTTTTTACGAGGCGATGATCAAACAACCGCCTTCGAGCGCAGGGGCCGTTTACTTGTTGGCGCGGGTACCAACCACTTCGATTTCAACGCGGCGATTCTTGGCCTTGCCTTCTTTGGTCTTGTTGTCAGCTACAGGTTGCTTCTCGCCCTTGCCTTCCGTGTAGACACGGTTTTTCTCGATGCCCTTGCTCACCAAATAGGCCTTCACAGCTTCAGCCCGCTTGACCGACAACTTCTGGTTGGAGACATCGCTACCGACTGAGTCAGTGTGACCGACGGCGATAATGACTTCCAGGCTGATGCTCTTGACCTTGCCAACCAGGTCATCCAGCTTGGCTTTGCCTTCAGGCTTGAGTACGGCCTTGCCGGTATCAAAGAACGCGTCAGCAGCGTAAGTTACCTTGGTCGCGGCGGGTGGTTGGGGTGCGCGTGCGGGTGCGGCCGCGGGTGCGGGTGCCGGAGCAGCCTTCGGAGCCACAACAGATGACGGAGCGGGTGTCGGAGCGGGTGCCGGAGCGGGTGCTGGCTTAGCAGCAACAATGGCGCCATCGCAACCGACAGCAGCGGTTGCGGGGGTCCAGGTGGCATCACGCCAGCAGAGTTCGTTGGTGCCGTTCTTCCAGGTAATGCCGGTGGCACTGACCCAGTTGTCGATCGATTGCGCGCCGGCAACGGTGGAAAGTGCTGCGACAGCAACCAACATGGCCACTTTGTTCAATTTCATCATGGTTCTCCTAAGGGGAAAGTGCCGCAGCGGCGCGGCGAAATATTTCTTCGACGCTTCAAGTGCCCATCACCTGAAGCGTTCGGGCCATTGTGCCACAGACAGATTGGGCAACAAACACGAACGACCTCACTGGGCAATTCGATTTCAAAACCGGCCTCGAAATACAGTTCGGCGTTGCAGCGGCGCCACAAGACTTGCCATTTAGAATTAGAGGTTGCCTTTGACACACAGCCCGAGCCACAACCACCCCATGACCCAGTTCGCCAAAGAAACCCTGCCCATCAGTCTCGAAGAGGAAATGCGCCGGAGTTACCTCGATTACGCGATGAGCGTGATCGTCGGCCGTGCGCTGCCCGACGCGCGTGATGGTCTGAAACCGGTGCACCGGCGTGTCCTGTTTGCCATGCACGAGCTGAGCAACGACTGGAATCGACCCTACAAGAAGTCGGCCCGGATTGTGGGTGATGTCATCGGCAAGTATCACCCGCACGGCGATCAGTCGGTCTACGACACCATTGTGCGCATGGCACAAGATTTTTCAATGCGCCACATGCTGGTGGACGGTCAAGGCAATTTTGGTTCGGTCGACGGCGACAACGCGGCAGCCATGCGCTACACCGAAATCCGCCTCGCAAAGATTGCCCATGAGTTGTTGGCCGACCTCGACAAAGAGACGGTCGATTTCGGTCCCAACTACGACGGTTCGGAAAAGGAGCCGCTGGTCATGCCGACGCGCTTGCCGAACCTGCTGGTAAACGGCTCGGGCGGCATTGCAGTTGGTATGGCGACCAATATTCCACCGCACAACCTGAACGAAGTGGTTGATGCCTGCCAGCATTTGTTGCGCCACCCTGAGGCCTCGGTGGATGACCTGATGGAAATCGTGCCAGCGCCCGATTTCCCGACCGCCGGCATCATCTATGGCATCAACGGCGTCAAAGACGGCTACCGGACAGGGCGCGGCAAAGTGGTGATGCGCGCCAAGTGCCATTTTGAAGACATCGACAAAGGGCAACGCCAGGCCATCATCGTGGACGAACTGCCCTACCAGGTCAACAAGAAGACACTGC
>CAYHDD010000589.1:0-2673 GCA_964355195.1 uncultured Rhodoferax sp.
AGACGCTCGCGCGGCCAGCCATTGGACTCGAAACGCCAGAGCGTGGTTTGCCACAGCGCAGCGGTGTCGCCATTGCCATGCACAAACACAATCGGCGGCGCTTGCTCGAGCGCGGGGGGCGCAGCACAGGAGGCCAGCAGCAGTGCGCTGGCGGCCAGGCCCAGCATCCATCGGCATTTCATCATGAGCATCTCCTTCGGGTATTTTTTGGGTTCTATGGCAAAGCCATGCCGACAGCATAACGGCAACCCTGCCAGCTGTCGCGCCGCTCCAGTTCGGCCGAGATGCGCGGCGCCAGTTCGGACAGGCGCAGGTTCCAGGCCGGTGCCAGCTTCATCGACGGGGGCACTTCACTGCCGACGCGCTGCAGCAGGATGTCGGGTGACAAGCGCTCGATGAAATCGGCCAGCAGGCTGATGCACTCCTGCTCTTCGAGCAGCGGCACGCTGGTCGGGTCGCGTTGCCACTGGCGCGCCAGAGCCGTGCCACGCACCAGCTGCAACTGGTGCAACTTGAGCGCCTTGATGGGCAAGGCCGAGATGCGCGCCGCGCCCTCCAGCAGACTTTCACGCGACTCGCCCGGCAAGCCAAGCAACAGATGCGCGGTGACCTCCAAACCGAGCGCAGCGGCGCGCCCAATCGCCTCCACACTGGCTCTAAAGTTGTGGCCCCGGTTGACTGCGGCCAGCACTTCGTCGTTGCACGATTCGACACCGATCTCCAGCTCGATGATGTGCTTGTGGGACAACATCGCCAGGTACTCAAGCACCGCTTGCGGCAGGCAGTCGGGCCGCGTGCCGATCGCCAGGCCGCTGATCTGCGGGTGCGCCAAGGCCTCTTCGTAACAGGCGCGCAGGCGCTCAAACTTGCCGTAGGTGTTGCTGTAGCTCTGAAAGTAGGCGATGTAGTGCTGCGTCCCGGGGTAGCGGCGCACCAGGAAGTCAAGGCCGGCGTCGATCTGCTGCGTGATGCTCTGGCGCCGATCCAGGTAGCCCGGCGTGAAGCCGTCGTTGTTGCAAAAAGTGCAGCCGCCGGTCGCCACCAGGCCATCGCGGTTCGGGCAGGTGAAGCCGGCCTCGATGGAAACCTTCTGCACGCGAGCGCCATAGCGCTGCTTCACGTGTTCGTTCCACGCGTTGTAGCGGCGCGCCCCGAAAGGCGAAATAGTGGGCGTGTTCATGGGTCGATCACATCATCGGGCAGCGTTCGCGTGCCGCGTTGGCAAGGTGCACCGGCCGCAGTATGACAGGCCTTCATGACCCGCGCTTCAGCCGGGCCAATGGTGTGAACCGGCCCTGGCTCAGCTCGACATTTCAGTCAGTATGTTCTTGATCCAGCTGCGCGCATAGACTGCTTCGGCCTCGGACAAGTCGGGCGAGACGCCACTTGCGCGTGCCCCCGGTGCCGTTCAAAGTACTCGCAAGTCGTCAAGTAGACTTTGGACATGAGCGGAACAAGACCTGAATATCTATTGCCCGGGCCCAATCTGACCACCACACTGCGTCGTTGGTACCTCTGGGCCGCACTGTGCTTTGTACCCACCCTGTTCTTTCATTACGTCGGCGAAGAAGGCGTCTTCACTCTCAATGCGCTGGAGATGTGGCAACGTGGCGAGTACCTCAGAACCGTCATGTACGGTGCGCCAGATGGCGGCGGCAATGGGCGCCCACCGCTCTTTAACTGGCTGATCATTCCACTCGCGCAACTGCTCGGCTGGCCGCAAATGCTGCTGGCTTCGCGCTTGGTCACGGTGGCGGCCACGCTGGCCACCAGCGTGACGGTCGGCTGGCTGGCCCGCCAGTTGTGGCATGACCGGAACGTGACCTGGATGGCGGCTCTGCTGTACCTCGTCACCGCCGATGTATTGCTCTACCGCGGCTGGCTGGCCTACGCCGACCCACTGCTGGCTTTGTTTGTCGTGATGGCCGTTGCCCTGACCTGGGCTGCGTGCCTGCGCAAGAGCTACTCTTTGCTGGCGGCCGCCATGTTGGCAGTATTCGCCGCCATGCTGACCAAGGCGCTGACGGCCTACCTGTTCTGGCTGACCTGCGTCCTGGTGCTCGGCAGCGCGCAGCGCCATCGTCAGTTTCTGCTGGCCCCGCGCGCCTGGCTTTGCTATGCGCTGGGCGCCGCACTGCCAGCCCTCTGGTTTGCACTTGGCACACGCAACCCCGAGCAGCCGGCACGGCTGGTGGGCGATATGCTGGTCAGACTGGCCTTCACCGGCTGGGGCGACTACCTCACACACCTGTTCAGCTATCCGGTCGAGATGGGCGCACGCCTGCTGCCGGGCACCCTCTTCGTGGCCCTGATGTGGTGGCAGGGGCGGCGCCGCCACGGGCAGGCCGCCACACCACTGCCCGTTGCGGCGCGAAGCGCGCTGTGGATGGCCCTGCTGTGCATCACCCCGTATTGGCTGGCGCCTTCGGGGGGGCCACGCTATGTACTGCCGATTTACGCCTTGCTGGTGCTGCCGACGGCGTACGGTGCGGTTCACGTGCTGCCCCTTGCCCATGTGCGCCGCTGGGTACTTGGCCTGCTCACGCTGGCCACGCTGCTCAACCTGTTGGTCTATCCCTACTACCAGCGCACCGTACGCGGAGCGAACTACGGGCAGATGGCGCAGCAGATCGTGCAGCGCTATGGGTCCTGGCCCATACACGCAACCAACGT
>CAYHDD010000590.1:0-2672 GCA_964355195.1 uncultured Rhodoferax sp.
TCCTGCTCGGCGATATCGATGCAACGCTGATCGACCGCGAAGACGCCTTGCTGCTCGCACGTCACGCCATGGTTTCAGAAAAGCTGGTCCTCTGGCCCGCAGGCATCGATGCCGATGTCAAGAAATCGGCAGTACGCCACCTTGAAGACATTGGCATCCTGATTCGCACCAGCGCCTGATCCACTTCGATAGTCAGTGCCGCGCGAACGTCGCACTGCTCCAACTACTTCCGACTTCCTTCCCCCTTCCCTGAAACCCGCCGTGGTGTTGATTCACCCGGTGGGTTTTGTTCTTCTGGAGATCCTCTATGCAAAACCCCTTCAACAATCCCGGCTTCTCGATGGCCGCTTTGACTCTTGCCATCAATCTGCTGCCCAACCGGTACGGACGCCTGGAACAGATGAATCTGTTTCCCTTCAAGCCGGTTCGCTCTCGCCAGATCCTGGTCGAAGAGCGCAATGGCACGCTCAACCTGCTGCCGACTTTGCCGGTGGGTAGCCCCAGTTCGGTCGGGTTTCGGGACAAGCGCAAGCTGCGCTCCTTTGTCGTGCCGCACATTCCGCATGACGATGTGGTGCTGCCCGAGGAAGTGCAGGGCATCCGGGCCTTTGGTTCCGAGACCGAGATGGAAACCGTGGCCACTGTGCTTGCCAGCCATCTGGAGCGCATGCGCAACAAGCATTCGCTGACTCTCGAACACCTGCGCATGGGTGCCTTGAAGGGTGCGATCCTGGATTCCGACGGCTCAGTGCTCTACAACCTGTACAACGAGTTTGAGATCACGCCCAAGACGGTCAGCTTCGGCCTGAATGTCGATAGCACCGATGTCAGGAAGAACTGCTTCGAGGTGCTGCGCCATGTGGACGACAACCTGCGCGGCGAGTTCATGACCGGTATCCACTGCCTGTGCTCGCCCGAGTTCTTCGAGAAGCTCGTCGGCCACGCCAAAGTCAACAAGGCTTACGAGAACTATGCCCAGGGTGCCATGCTGCGTGACGATGTGCGCCAGGCCTTCTCGTTTGGCGGTCTGACCTTCGAGGAGTACCGCGGCCAGGCCAGTGACATCGATGGCAATGTGCGTCGTTTCATTGCGGCCGGCGAAGCCCATGCCTTCCCGCTGGGCACGGTGGACACCTTCGGCACCTACATCGCTCCGGCTGACTTCAACGAGACGGTCAACACCTTGGGTCAGGTGCTCTACGCCAAGCAAGAACCTCGCAAGTTCGAGCGCGGCACCGACTTGCACACGCAGAGCAACCCGTTGCCCATGTGTCACCGCCCGGGCGTGCTGGTCAAACTGACGATGGCTTGATGGTGACGGTCGAGTTTCTCTATGCGGCGGCGGACAACGCTGGGCTGCTTAAACCCGCCTTGTTTGGGGGGCAAGAAGTCATGGTCGATTTCCGAGCGCCAGACGAGGATGTCCTCTCAGGCATGGGAGTCAGTCGGGACTACTCGATCCGCTACCCCCTGACGTGGCTGCCGGATCTCGTTGCCGGCAGCACGATTGACATCTCGGGGCAGACCTACCGCGTGCGGGAAGTCACTGCCATTGGGGACGGGTCGGAGTGTCGGGCGACGCTCACCCGACTGTAGGAGGCTGTGATGGCGCAATCCATTCGCGAGCAGATTCTGCAGGCGGTAGTGCTGCTTCTTGCGCCCGCCGCCTCACTGCAGGGCGCGCAAGTCCTGCGCTCCCCCACCACCGGCATCACCCGTGAGCAGTCGCCGGCGCTGCTGATCTTCCCCGAGTCCGATGCCGTCACGCCGCGCATCAACGACCGCGTCGAGCGCCAACTGGTGCTGCGCATGGTGGCCGTTGCACGTGAAACAGCCGGGACTGCACCGGAAGCCATTGCTGACGCCTTGCTGGTCGCAGCCCACGCCGCGCTCTTTGCCAGCGCCAACCTCTCTGGCCTGTGTCTTGGCTTGCGGGAACTGGAATGCGAGTGGGACGTGGAGGACGCTGACGCCGCTGCTGCCGCCATTCCGGCGCGCTACCAGATCACTTACCGAACCCTGGCCAGCGATATCTCAATGATTGGATGAAAGCCATGACAGCACTTGTTTTATTGAAACCTCACACGCATGAGGGCAAGACCTTTTCCCGCGGCGAGCGAATTGACGCCGATGCAATCACGGCCCAGTGGTTGATCACCAACGGTGTCGCTACGCAATCACCAAAGCCTGTCAAGGCTGAGCCAGATTCCAAACCCTTTCAAACCAAGGAACCGAAACCATGAGCACTTATGCATCCTTCCAAGGCCGAGTCTTCCTCGGCAAGCGCGACACCTCCGGCAACCCGATCGAGGTTCGCTCACCCGGCAACGTCGCCGAGCTCAAACTCTCGCTCAAGACCGATGTGCTGGAACACTACGAGAGCCAGACCGGGCAGCGCACGCTGGATCACCGCATGGTCAAGCAAAAGTCAGCCACCGTGAAACTCACGATCGAGGAATTCACCAAAGAAAACTTGGCGCTCGCCCTGTACGGCAACCATGTTGTCGGAACGACTGGCACAGTAACGGCCGAGCCGATTGGCGGGGCGACACCGGTTGTCGGTGACCGCTATTTCTTTGCACATCCCAAGGTTTCTACACTGGTGGTCACGGATTCGGCCGGGACGCCGGCAACTTTGGTGGCCGGCACCAATTACACCGCCGATGCTGACT
>CAYHDD010000591.1:0-2672 GCA_964355195.1 uncultured Rhodoferax sp.
CCACTGAGCTACAGCCGCACTTTGCTTGAAATCTGCAAGAGGGGTATTTTCGCACACCATCAAGTGAGTTCTGTTCATCGAGCGAAAGTCCTTCAGGCACTGCCCAGCGGGCATTGGCTGGCATGCCTTTCCACGCGAGCACCATTAACTTGGCGTCGGACAGCTCAAAACCCGCGGTGTGCCCAATCTGTGCCTTGATTGTGCCTTGGCTGTGCCCAGCATCTGCGCTGTCGCAGCCGACAACACCGGAATTTGACTATCGGTCTTGTGCCAAGCCGTACCCTCCAGATCATGCGGCGCGCTGGCCGCTCTCGTGGCGGTCAGACCCAGCACGTATTTCGCCTTGACCGATTGCAGCAATTGGTCGAGCGAAACCGCTCCCACATGGTGACATTGGTCGACGATGACGTGCCCATAGTTCTCGCCCAATGGATTGATCCTAAATTCCCCTTGCCTCCAGCAACGCAACCAGTTGGGAGTTCTCTGCGCGTAACGTCGCAAGTGCATCCATTTCAGTCATCGTCGCCGCTCAAATCGTTCCCACTATTTCGAACGCCACTTCGCCAGCAAACGTGCCTGCAACATCTTCCGTTCAGGAAGAAGCTTGGCGCGCCGCGATGAAATCTACTCAGCCACCACCCGCTGCCGGTCCGGACTGAACCAGGATTTGCCGTCCTTGGACATGTCCCACGTGCTAGATACTGCATCGCGAGGCGTTTCGATATGGTCGGCGCCGTCGGGAAGTACCGTCAGTCGGTTGTTCTCTTGCGAGCGCCAGCGCTTGTGCCAAATGCGTTTGTCCATAGCCTCGGAGCGCGCGTTGGTGTGCCCGAAGATCGGGGCATTTCGGCGGCTTCGACTCATTTCAGCTTGCTCGGATGTGAAGCATTCAGCCGCCGAGAAGCAGGTTGCTGGCGACGGTGTAACAGT
This sequence comes from uncultured Rhodoferax sp., assembly GCA_964355195.1. Lineage (GTDB taxonomy): Bacteria > Pseudomonadota > Gammaproteobacteria > Burkholderiales > Burkholderiaceae_C > Rhodoferax. The sequence goes on from CAYHDD010000591.1 coordinate 931, forward strand.
GCAGTGCGACCGGCATGAATTCAATTTCAATGCCGCCGACAGCGGCTTTTCCGGTGTACGTGCGGGTGGTCACCAGCGGCATGCGAGCCAAAGGGTTCTTGGCGGCAAGTTCACTGATGCCGCGCAACTCGCTCAGCGCGCCAGGGATGCGGTCAGACCACTTGACTTCAACGGCGAATCGGGGTTTTTGGGTGCGAAAGTCCAGGGAGACAATGTCCACCTCCAGATCTTGCCTGCCAACTTTCCAGCGCGCGTAATGCAACGAACGGCTAATTTCTGCACTGTGCAACCACTGACTCCATACAGCAGTTTCTGCCAGGTTCCCCATGGCGTCGTCATCGGCCTGCACCATGCCGAACAGCGCGGCACGGATGGACGGGTTGGTGAGGTAGACCTTGAAAGTTCGTGCCCGTTGCATTCGCACGGCGTTGTCGTCAATGCGGTGCACGCGCCGAATCAGGAACGCCGCTTCCAGGTATTCCAGATAGTCACCCAGCTTGGCTTTGGTGATACCGCAGTGTTTGCTGAGGTCCTCAAGTCCTATTTCGTTGCCCGTACTGAAGGCCAGCACGTTGAAAAACCGGTTCAACTCCTGCGTGTCCCCAATGCCGTAGAGGCTGGGCAGATCCTTAAGCAAGACCTTGTCCACGACGTCTAGCCGTAAAAAACGTGCCGGGTTGGCGCGCACGGCTGGGTTCATCACAGCCTCGGGGAAGCCACCGTAGTTCAGGTATTTCACAAACTCGACGTTGAGGGCTTGAATGTCCGTCGCGCGGTAGCTTGGTGCGCGGTCATCCTGTGGTAGTCCGGGCACGATCAGCGCCGATTCCTGTCCCACAAACAAAAGGTACTCGGCGAAAGTGAGCGGCGGCAGGATGAACTCGGAGAAGCGACCCGCACCCGACTCACGGCTCTTCATGCGCAGGGCGGCCGCCGCCGAGCCGCTGGCGACGAACCGGATGTGGGGGTAGGTATCCACCAACGACTTGAGGTGTACCTCCCAGTCCTTGAGGTATTGCACCTCGTCAAACAAGACCCAAAGGGGCTTGCCCGCCGGGTGTTGCTGCAGGTCGATGAACAACTGCACCAGACTTTCAAGCGAACGGCCGGAGTACAGCGGCGTGTCCAGTGAGAGGAAGAGAACGTCGGTGCCGGTAACCCCCTCGGCCAACAGTCTGGCGACCAGGTGCTTGAGCATGACGGTCTTGCCCACGCGCCTGGGCCCGATGAGCACCACGGCCCGGCGCACCGAGGTGTCCATGGCCAAACTCGCAAACTGCGGGAAGTAAGCTCGCCGTTGCCAAGAAGACTCCTCGGCGTCAATGCCTTGCCCCCCCCTCCACCACGGGTTGTCCGTGGAAAGGCGGCGCCGAACATCTTGCGAGGGGATTTCGAGGCGCGTTGCCATAAGCCGTTTCGAGAAAGTCTAAAACGTCACTTTAAGCTAAAGCAACAAAGTCTAGTTGGACATTGACTGATTTATTCAATCTTTTCAAGGACTTGTGGCGTTGCAGCCAAATCTCCCGCCAAGAGTCCAAGGCTTCAAGAAATTAGAGCTCCCGCGAACTGAAGCGGGCAGCAAGCAAAGGTCGCCGGCACGAATCTGCCGAGTCGAAAACTACAGCCGCTTTCCAAGCTGCATTGCAGGGGCCTTCGGATAGTTGGCCGCTATAATCGCCGCTCCTTTCAACGCCCTTCGATACCAAAACACCATGAGCGACAATCACCAGGCAACAGTTGAC
>CAYHDD010000592.1:0-308 GCA_964355195.1 uncultured Rhodoferax sp.
GTGCGGCTGCCGCGCAGCAGGCCGGCAAACTGGTACTCGGACAGGCTGTCGGGCACCGGCGTCACGGCGGCCAGAATGGAGGCCGGGTCGGCCCACAAAGTAACACAGACCGGGTAGGGTTGGCCCGGGTTTTGCGCCGCGTGTTCCCGAAAATCGAGTGCACCGCCTCGCTGCGCCAGCCAGCGCATGATGACCTTGTTGCGTGCCAACACCTGCTGGCGATAGATACCCAGATTCTGGCGCGCCTTATGCGGCCCTTTGGTGATCACCAGTCCCCAGGTGATGAGCGGTGCCACATCGCCCGGCCC
>CAYHDD010000592.1:318-2662 GCA_964355195.1 uncultured Rhodoferax sp.
TCCTTCTGATCGGTCGCAGCGGATCGTCGCCACGAACCGGCGCGTCTCCGCTCCCCCCCGGCCTACGGTCTCCGGCCTCCAGCCTTCGCGGCCTCGGCCGCGCGTTCAGCCGCCCCGAATCCGGTTCAGCGCGCTCCCCGCCACGAACCAGTTGAACTGCTCCGGGGAGCAGGTCGTCTTCGTGGCGAGGCGCTCCACCCCGCCATCCGCATGGCTCAGGATCAACGTCGGCGCCTTCCCACACCAGGTCCTGACACTCGGCGCTGCGCAACTCCTTCGGCGCCATGTTCCACAGCGTCTTGACCAGACTGGACAGGCCGACCAGTTCCTTGAAGTCCTTTGGCGCCTCGGGTTCCTTCAGCGTAGCCAACACATGACCGAACTGGCGCAACTGACTGACGTCGTCAACGCCCATGCCCAGCGCGACGCGGCGCGTGCTGCCAAACAAATTGCCGAGGACCGGCATGCTGTGGCCCGTCGGGTTTTCAAACAAGAGGGCTGGGCCACCGGCGCGCAAGGCACGGTCACACAGGGCGGTCATTTCAAGGTGCGCAGAGACAGGGACGCTCACGCGCCTGAGTTCGCCCAGTTTCTCGAGCTGGGCAATGAAGTCTCTCAGGTCGCGGTAGACCATGGTCGTCTATTGGTCCTTGGGCTTGCTCTGGCCGGCCACCGTCAGGCCGCCCCAGCGTAGCGCCTGGAGCAGGCGCACGCCGTGGACAGCTCCGCTGGCGCCGGAGATCGCGACGATGATCCGCTTTTGGGGCGAGCTGTGAGCGAGATGCACAGGCAGACCGACCTTGCCCGGCTCAGTGGGGCGCCAGCTTGGAGCGCAGGCGCGCCAGGACGTTGGCGGGCTTGAGTTGCTCGAGATTGAACACCGGCAACTCGATGGCGTCGATGGTGTTCTTGACCAGCAGACCGAGCTCGGTGTCGCCCTCCATCGCCAATCGACGGCTGAAGAACAAGGTGTCAGGATCTTCCTGGCGACGCGCCAGCAAAACAAAGTCATGCGCGCTGGCACTGATGGTGAGATCCGCCTCGCCCCCGTTCTGGGAGGCGGTAAAGCGCTCGTTGCGCCATTCGAAGTCAAAAACAACTTGGGCGTCGGTGACGCGAAGGCGCAGCTTCTTGGCCGTAAGCATTTGCCTGACATCGGGCGCCAGGCTCTTGGCCAGGGCCAGGTTGAGAGCAGCCACAAACAGCACCGAACCGGGGTAGGCCGGCAGATGCGACAGCAGATTTCCGAGCGGCTTGGGCAGGGTATAGGAGGTGGCGTGCATGGTGAATTCCTTGAGGGCAGAGCTTACAGCGATTGGTCGACAGGCGGCTAGAGCGCCGCGCTCACGCACAGTTCCATGCCCGGTTTGCCAAACCAGTAGCCATTGCAGGACTGCTCCGACATCAGGGGTGCCAGGGCCTGTTGCGCCTCCTGGGCGCTGCGCACGCCATGCGCCACATCATGAAACAAGGCGATGATTTCGGCGCTGTGCTGCGACTGCGGGCTGATGCGCAGCACATCAACGCCCAGAGAGCCCAACGTGGCGGTCTCGGACAGCAGGTTGTAGACCCGCGCTGACTGCGTCTGGATGCCATTGAGCACCAGAAATTCCTCGCTCTCGCGCGTGCGCATGGCCAGACCGTCGGCGTGTTCGATGCAGCGGAACTGACAGTCATCCTTGGGCAGGTTGTAGTGGCGCGCAGTAAAGCAGCGCGCTGAGAACGCCAGCGGCATGCGGCCAAAGGCAAAGACTTCGGTCTCCAGACCCGCAGGACGCCCGCCTTGCAGCAGCTTCAAGTCGTCGCGCGACATCTCCAACGGTGCGACCCAGCGCTTGACGCCCAGCGCCGTCATCCATTGCAGCGTCGGCAGGTTGTAGATGTTGAGGTGCGGACCCGCCACAAAAGGCACTTTGCCCTCCAGACAATGCACGGCCCCCATGTCGTTGGCCTCGACCTCAAAGTCGCCGTGGATCGACATCTCGGCGATCTTGTGCAAGAGCGTCACATCCGAACCTGATTCAATCAAGACCTGGGTTGACAGCAGCACTTCTTTACCGGCTTCGGTCAGGCTGGCGGCAATCTGAAGCCAGTCGGCCAGACGCAATTCACGTCGGCGCGAGCAGACGGTTTCACCCAGGTAAACAATATCAACCGGCGACTTGGCCATCGTCTCGTAAAAACTGAACACCGCATCGCGCGGCCAGTAGTACAGCAGGGGGCCGAGAGAGAGTTTCATGAATGAGATTTCAAAACGCAGAGGACACACGCAAAATCGTCCCAGCTAGACGCGCCGCCGAAGGCAGTACGATTTTGTACGACGAGGCGGCGCAACGACGCTGGG
>CAYHDD010000593.1:0-2656 GCA_964355195.1 uncultured Rhodoferax sp.
CGCCTCACAGCGGCTTTCTTCGCAGCTGGTTCTGTCGCTGTATACACGATTGTTTTCTTTGTTGCGGCCTTCTTTGCGGGCGCTTTTTTTATGGGTACCCGCGTTGCGTCCTTGGCTCTTTCCTTGACTGGCTCCTTGCCAACAAAAAGCACCGAATCGTAGGCATGCACTGCCTCAGATGCCATCTTGGTCCGCTCGGACACGCAAACCATGCGGATGCCGCGCTCACGCAAGCGCACGACCAGCGGCACAAAATCAGCGTCACCCGAACCAATTGCAATGACGCTGGGCTTGGGCGACTGGCAAGCCAGTTCCATTGCGTCCACTGCAAGGGCCACATCCGTGGTGTTCTTGGTCAAGGACAAGTTCACGAAGGGGCGGATCGCCCATTTCAGCATGGTCTGTGACAAGCCCTTGAGGTTCTCTGCACTGCCGTAGGCCCTGCGCACTGCCAGGCTGCCCTCGGAGGACTCGAGGCTGCTACACGCCTCTTCAATCCAGGCGGCTGAGGACAGGTTGTCGGCATCAATCAGGAAAACATTCATGAAATCGTCCTTTCAACCGATTGAAACGCCCAACACTGCCCAGCACAGGGTGCTGTGAACGGCGACCAAGTGGCTTTTGTAGAGTTGCCACCGCGTGGGCTTCTTGGTTACCGCGTCGAAAAGCGTGCCTTCCTTTTGGTTTGCGACACCCCGACCATAGCTGCCCTCACAGACAAAGCTTCCCGGCTTGTCTTCAACGATGCTGGCGTGGCTTCGCAGCAGCAGGATTTCTGCCTTGAGCCTTTTGTCTGCGGCGAATTTGTGACCCACCATTGGTGCCCTGACGTCGGCCCGAAGTTGCTCCAATACGTCGTCATTCATATCGGTTCATGCTCCGTGTCTCTCTTGGCGCGTTAGATCTTGCATGGTTGGCGCCAAAAGACAGGCCATGAGACCAATAGTCGAAATCACCATCTTCGGGCTAAACTGCTGTTTGACTATTGGACACGACTGGTAATCTTCCCAATTAGTCAAATTTGATAGCATCAAAACGAGTGCTTGGTGCGGCGGGCGGGGATCGAACCCACTTTCATGGTTTAGATCCCTCGCAACCCGCGCCAGCATTGGACTTCACAAAATCCAGCGGTTAAAAAACGTCGATAAGTGGATGACCCAAGTGGATGACATCCGGCGTCAAGTGTAACCGGGGTGCTGGCTGGAAAACATATCCAGCCTCAACAAGTGTGTTAAGGTAACACCTATTGTCAATTTTGGGTGCACCGCCATGCCACAGCCACACATCGCCGCCAAAACCGTGTCCGTCAAACTCGATGTGGACACCCGCGCCCGTGTTGAAAGTCTGGCCGAAGCCCGCCATCGGTCGGCGCATTGGCTCATGCGCGAAGCCATTACCCAGTATGTTGACAGAGAGGAAAGGCGCGAGGCTTTCCGGCTAGACACAATCAAGTCGTGGGACGATTATCAAGAAACCGGCATGCACGCAACCGCCGCCGAAGTTGATAACTGGCTTGCCAGCTGGGGAACTGAAAACGAATTGCCTGCGCCCGTATGCCACAAGTGATTTTCGCGCCCAGCGCCATTCGAGACTTTGAACGCTTGCGCGAGTTTTTGCGCCCCAAGAACCCGGCTGCCGCCAAACGCGCAGGGGAGTCCATCATCAAGGCCGTGAAAGTGCTTGGGCACCAGCCGCAAATCGGGCGCCCAGTGCCGGACATGTCAGAGCAATACCGAGAGTGGCCGATTGACTTTGGCGACAGCGGCTATGTGGTGCGCTATCGCTTCGATGGTGAAACCGTCACCATTCTGGCGGTGCGGCATCAAAAGGAAGCTGGCTACCATTGAAGACGGACGCGTGTGCTATCGCATTCGCGCCAGCAATACCTCTGACGTCAAATTTTCTCATCGGTCTTTGCGCGCCCGAATATCTATGGAGCATCTGTAGCCACAGGACCCCCTGCTGTCAACCCTCTTCGAAGTAGTCAGAGTCAACACGTTTTACGACGTAAGAAGCAGAAGCCGATACGCCAACATCAAAATCGATCATTAGGTTCGACAACGCCTTCCCGTCTATGAGAATGACCTTGGTGTCAATGCGAGACGCATAGTCAACCGCATCCGCGGTATATGTGGAAGTCGTGATGAACACACCTTTGCGTGCCCGTTGACCTTGCAGCGCTCCAACAAACTTTTGAATTTCTGGGCGTCCTACTGACCCCTGCCAGCGTTTAGCTTGAATGAAAATCGCATCCAACCCCAAGCGATCTTCCTTAATGATTCCGTCAATACCACCGTCGCCAGTTTGACCAATTCGTTCGCCAGCATCGCGCCGTGAGCCACCGTAGCCCATCTTCACCAGCAGATCGACAACCAGTTGTTCAAAGAAGGTGGGGGCCAAAGCACGCTGCCGAGCAATTGCCGAATCTTTGGTTTTCAAGCTACGCCGGAACTCCGTTTTTCCAACGGATTGACGCAATGCTAACGGAACCACAAAGCGGAAGTAGTAAACGCCGCAGCGGTCGCGGATCAGGCGGGGGGTTTTGATGCTCACAGGCAACTCCATGAAGGAGCTGGATGAGCGAAGTGGATGATAGCCAGAGCCCAATCGGCTGGGAAGCCGCGCAGGGACTGGGTTTCAAGAAGTGGTGCGGCTG
>CAYHDD010000594.1:0-2653 GCA_964355195.1 uncultured Rhodoferax sp.
CTGACGTCCAGCGGCACCGCGCGGGTGAAGGAACTGGTGTTGGGGTGGTGGGGGGTGTGAGGAGCCGCATGGGGCTGTAACTGAGAGCGCAGCGCGGCAGTCCATCGGCACGTCGCCGGCACTCGAATTGAGCGTGCAAGGTATGCGCAGCGCACGCAATTTTTACGTCTGCGGTCACAAGATGGGCCAGCCGCCGGCCCAAGCCATTGCCATCACGATCTCGGTCAACGGCATTCAGCAGCAGACCTTTACCCTGGGCGATGCGCCAAACTTTAACGTCGGCATCATCGACCCCATCGTGCTGCCCGGTCTGGCCAATTGCTTCAAGGTAACCTTCCGCTTCGTCAGCGCCCAAGGGCAAGACTTGGGTGATGCAAGCAAGGCGGTGGTGCTTACGCAGCTGGTGCTGGATGATGGGGTGGTGGGGGGGTAGTGGGTTGCTGCGTCGCGCAAATTGATTTCTATTTGTCCGAAAAATGTGTTATTTTTCGGACAAATAACTTTTGCCGCTGAGTTCAAAATTGTCCAAATCCGCATCATCGACAAGCGTAGACGCTCAAATTGCACGTCTGGTGCAACAAAGTATTGCGGGCACAGTGTTGACTCCCGATGCATTCGCGCTGCTTGGCAGCCGGGCTGCGATAGACAAGGCGCTACAACGGCTGGTCGCACGCGGGGAACTGCGGCGTTTGTCGCGCGGGCTGTATGACAAGCCGCGCCAAGATGAATTGCTCGGCACATTGTGGCCTTCGGTGGATGCCGTGGTTAAGGCGCTTGCTGGCAAAGATATGCTGCGTACGCAGCCTGCTGGCGTATATGCGTCCAATATGCTGGGGTTGTCGGAACAAGTGCCCGCCAAGGTGGTTTTGTTGACAGATGGCATCAGCCGCACGGTAACAGCAGGCCCCATGCAAATCAGCTTCAAGCGCACCACCCCACGCCAGATGGCGGCTGCAGGGCGGCTCAGCGGATTGCTCATTCAGGCTTTCAAAAGCCTGGGCGCGCCGCATGTCACCCCTGCGCGCATCGAGCGTCTGCGCCAGCAAATTCCGGCTGCAGAGCGGGCAAAGGTGTTGCAGGACATTGCCCTGGCACCCGCGTGGATGCGTCCATTCTTGCGTGAAGTTGCCCGAGAGGGCGTATGAAGCTGGCAGCCGAATTTTTGGCGCTAACCCCGAATCGGCGTGCCCTTGCTTTTGAGCAGGCAGCGGCGGGCCTGGCTGGGCAAGCCGTTATTCTGGAGAAAGACTTCTGGGTATCTTGGCTGCTGGGCTTGCTGTTCGCACAGCCCGAGCTGGCGTCATTTCTGGTGTTCAAGGGTGGCACATCGCTGTCCAAAGTGTTTGGCGTGATTGACCGTTTCTCGGAAGATGTTGATTTGTGTCTGGTGCCCGAGTTTGTGGGTGCGGATACTCAAGCATTTGACGCGTTGAGCAGTCGTGTCAAACGCGACGCAGCGGTGCTCGAAATGCAGCGTCTGTGCGCGCAGAAGGCGCAGCAAGTGGTATTGCCCCTGCTGGAGGATGCGATCATCGGTTCTTTGGGCGCTACCGCTGGGGGCGCGTGGCTGCAATACAAGCTGGATGCGGATGCAAATTCGCCCATCGTCTACTTTCGATATCCCACTACCCAGACCCATGGTTTTGACTATGTGCGTCGCGAAGTCAAACTGGAGCTGGGCACGCTGACGGAGCAGCAGCCTACCGGGCGCTACCAGATTCATCCGCTCATCAGCAGGGCCTTTCCAGCGCTCTTCAGCGGCTGGCAATGCGAGGTGGTGGCGTTGGAGTTGGAGCGCACTTTTTGGGAGAAGGCCAGCATTTTGCACGCGGAGTTTTATCGCCCTGCGGATTCCCCCACACCGGACCGGTATGCACGTCACTATTTCGACATGGCCAGACTTTTGGCGCATGCCGATGCACCGAGATTTTTGGCCGACAAAGCGCAGTGCAAGCGCGTGGTGGACTGGAAAAGTCGCGTATTTGCCAGGGGGTGGGCACGCTACGATCTTGTGCAGCCTGGGAGTTTCAGGCTCGTGCCACCGGCGGTTCGACAAGCTGACTTGGCACGGGATTACGCGACCATGCGCCCCATGTTCATGTCCGAGCCGCCGCGTTTTGAAACCTTAATGATGGAGTTGGCGCAGGCTGAAGACGTCATCAATAAGGGTTTTAAATGATCAGCCGACGGGCCAAACTTTAACGTAGGCGTCAATGACCCAGATGAACAAGATATGAAAGAGCCGCTAACTGGCCTCCGGACCGGGCAGCTAAGAATTGGGAGTCACCACAGCGGCCAACACTTTTGGAATGGGCATGTTTACTTTTGCGTGATCAATGATCGGCCGCTTGGGGGCGAGAGTTGGAAGAAGTATTTGCAGGACCGTGATTTGTCGCCCAATCCATTCGATGCGGACCGATTGAGGTTGGCGATGGGGAGGCATCTCACCTGAGCGCGCTCAAAGGCGCAGACGCACTGCTCATCGTCATCGAATGGAAGCCCTTCAAGAGCCCGGACTTTGCGCTGATGAAGCAGTTGCTGCGCCAGCCGGTGGTGTTTGACGGGCGCAACCTGTACGAGCCGGCACGGGTAAGGGCCGCGGGGCTGGAGTATTTCTCGGTGGGGCGGGGGTAAGGAGTGGGCATGACGACTG
>CAYHDD010000595.1:0-2644 GCA_964355195.1 uncultured Rhodoferax sp.
GAGATCGCCAAGCGTATCGAGGGCGGTCTGATGGCCATGATGGAGGCGATTTCCGCCTCACCCGCCACAATTTCAGAAATACTGCGTTTGGGTGAAGAAATCCGTGAGGGAAAGATCGTCATCACGACCATCGTTGACGGTTTTTCCAACCCCAACGAGGCCGACGACTACGTCGCTGAGGAAGACTTCGACGAGTTCGATGCGGCTGACGATGATGATGGCAAGGGCGGCTCCAAAGCCTTGACCAAGAAGCTCGAAGAGCTAAAGCGAGAAGCACTCAGCCGCTTTGACACTTTGCGCGATTTGTTTGAGAAGATCCACAAGGTCTACGACAAGGAAGGCTACGGATCGCCCCACTACGTCAAGACTCAGAAGTTGTTGAGCGACGAGCTGATGTCAATCCGTTTTACTGCAAAAACGATTGAAAAACTGTGTGACATGGTCCGCGCCCAGGTTGACGACATTCGCAAAAAAGAACGTGAGCTGCGCAGGATCATTGTAGACAAGTGCGGCTATCCACAAGAGAACTTTATCGTCGACTTCAGTGGACGTGACAAGAACGGCAACCGGGTAGCGAGCCAGTTGTTGAACCTGAAGTGGATTGAGAAGCAAGCCGGCCAGGGCAAGCCATGGAGCGCCATCATGGGGCGCAACATCCCGCCAGTGCAGGACCTGCAACAAAGACTGACCGATCTGCAAGCCCGTGTCGTTGTACCGCTAGACCATCTCAAGGACATCAACAAACGGATGAACGAGGGTGAATCATCCTCGCGAGCGGCCAAGAAAGAAATGATCGAAGCCAATCTGCGCTTGGTCATTTCGATTGCCAAGAAGTACACCAATCGCGGCCTGCAATTTCTTGATTTGATTCAGGAGGGCAACATCGGACTGATGAAGGCGGTTGACAAGTTTGAGTACCGCCGCGGTTACAAGTTCTCGACCTACGCCACCTGGTGGATTCGACAGGCGATCACGCGCTCAATTGCTGATCAGGCCCGCACCATCCGTATTCCGGTACACATGATTGAAACCATCAACAAGATGAACCGAATCAGTCGCCAGCATTTGCAGGAATTTGGCTATGAGCCAGATGCCAGTGTGCTGGCCGAGCGCATGGAAATACCGGAGGACAAGATCCGCAAGATCATGAAGATTGCCAAGGAGCCCATTTCGATGGAAACCCCCATCGGTGACGACGATGATTCGCACCTGGGGGACTTTATCGAAGACAGCGCCAATACGGCGCCAATGGAGGCCGCGATGCAAGCCGGCCTGCGCGACGTCGTCAAGGACATTCTGGACAGTCTGACTCCACGCGAAGCCAAGGTCTTGCGCATGCGCTTCGGTATCGAAATGACCAGTGACCACACGCTCGAAGAGGTTGGAAAGCAATTCGACGTCACGCGCGAGCGCATCCGCCAGATCGAGGCCAAGGCGCTGCGCAAGCTCAAGCACCCTTCACGTTCCGACAAGCTTCGCAGTTTCACCGACAACCTCTAAGACCTATTGGGACAGGCCACGCTTTGTGCAGCAAAGTGGGTCTGCCCCAAGCTTGTGCCGAATGTCCGGCCGCAGATCGGTCGACGTCCACGGCAGCGGCTCAGTCCAGCAGCGCGTCGTACACCCCTTGGCAAAAGCGCTGGCGGTAGTGCTCGCGCTGACTAGGTGCCAAGAGCATCAGACAGGCGAACATGTCTTTTGACGGATCGACGAAGAAGGCCGTTCCAGCCATGCCTCCCCAGTAAAACGCCCCGACGGAACTCGGCAGTGCTCCCAGCCCGATCTCTTTGCAGACCGCAAAACCGAAGCCAAAACCAAAGCCTTGCGGCAACAAGTCCCGTGAGCCACCGCAGTTGATTGGAATGGGACCGAGTTGATCTGTCGTCATGGCTCGGACCGTTGCCGCTTGCAGGAGCCGTTCACCGCCCCGCTCACCATTGTCCAACAGGCACTGCAAGAACCGTGCGTAGTCGAGCGCCGTCGAAACCAGACCACCGCCGCCGGACTCGAAGACAGAGGGCTCGCGTACGTTGATGAGCCGCATTTGCAGGCCACCTGCGGGATCACGCGCAAACGGCTCGGCAACGCGATAAAACTCCGCTGACGGCACTGAAAAGCCCGTATCGACCATGCCCAGCGGCTGCAGAATGGTGTCCGACAAGTGGGCGCCCAACGACTTGCCGCTGATCACCTCGACCAGACGACCCAATACGTCGGTGGCGCGACTGTATTCCCACACGGTGCCCGGCTCGAACATCAGCGGAAAGGCAGCCAATTGCCGCGAGAACTCGATGCTGCTGCGATGCAATGATCCGATCCGGGCTTGCGCGTACTGGCGCTGCACCGGACTGCTTCCCAAGAACTCATAGGTCAGACCTGCCGTGTGGCGCAGCAAGTCCCTCACGGTCGCCGACTGTCGCGCAGCCGACACTGACACTGTCGCTGCCGCTAGGGGGGATCCTGCGACGAACTGGCCTGCGTACTCTGGCAGATACGCTGCCACGGGTTCATCCAGGCTCAGCTTTCCCTGCTCCACCAGCATCATGGCGGCTACCGAAACAATCGGTTTGGTCATCGAGTAGATACGGAAGATTGACTCTTTGGTCATGGGCGAGCCTGACGCCGGATCGAGTGTTCCCAGTGC
>CAYHDD010000596.1:0-2625 GCA_964355195.1 uncultured Rhodoferax sp.
ATGTTTCGAAATCCTGCGTTGTCGTCGATCATGAAAGCACGGAAGAACTTCCTTGGGGGGTTCAGTGGTGAAAAATTCGAAGATGCATTCAAGAAGAAGGAAGTCCCGGCATTTGTTGTGGACTGGCTTGCATCACAAGGTGGCGTCGAATATCAGGCAATCTATTTGTTCAGCACCGATAGACCGCCCGAAGTGATCTCCAAGTTCAGGAACAGTAAACACACGAAAATTGTTGCGCAGCTTCTGCAACGGGACGACGACACCTACTTGGCATGGGCGCACGAACTTGGGTTTGAAATGCCGCCGCCCTTTGAAGATGAGCCTGTCATTGTGAGGTCGGAAGTTGATGATTGGGTGGAGCGGCTGGACACTAAAAATAGCGACCTCTGGAAAGAGCTGGTTCCAGCAGAGGGAAGCGCCAATACCGTTCAAGGTGAACTCGTGCGGGCTATCGGGCGGCTTCAATCAGAACACTTCAGGAATGGAATGATGAACTGGGGTGACGGTGGCGGTTACTACGAAGCCTTTGCGGAATTGATACACAAAACCCTAAAAAATGAACCAAGCTTTACCAAGTTGGTGAAGAAGATGATTGATGCAGACGTTGGTGAAATCAAACAGGCTGGCAAACGTGGGCGCTCCATTGCGTCAGGCAAGTCGTCCCGAGAATCAGTGTTTGGCAGCAACTTTTTGATAGCAAGTGATGCCGAGAAGTCAATGCAACGCCTCGGAGCACTCATTGCGCTTTGGTGCCAGCGTCATCCTGACTTGATTCCATATACGAGCTGAAACCATGGCGAACCTAAAAGCCTCGGTTACAACTCCACATTACCCCTAACTGATGACAACCCAACGAATCCAGGTCGCCCTTGCGGCCATTTTCAGTGAGACGCCATTGGTTTTTTGGCACGACACTGATTCAGAGTTCCTATCGATCATTGACACCTTGCAGCTGCCGGGAGTTTCTGTGCTGCGATTGGACGAGAACCCAGCCTTGCGGATCAAGCTCGACATTGAACAGGCGCCAGACCGACGTTGGCTGATCTACAGCAACAAGCCGGAACCAGAACCAACCAAAGACTGGTTGCTGGACGTGCGCATGCGCAGCAAGTCGTTCCGGGCCGATTCCACTTCCATTCTGTTGGAAGACCTCGGACTGACTACCCAGGGCTTGCGCCAGCACCTGAAAGAGCGCACAAAGTTTCTGCGCGCTAAAGACAGGGTGGATCGCCTCAAGCGCCTGGTGCTCCCAGGTGACGGCGCGGCAGATATCGACCGGAAAATGTTGGCGGTTTTGACACGCACGGATCAACCTGAACTTTTTGGCATGCTGCAGCGCCTCTATGCCGCCTTCGTGGTGGATGGCGCGGCGGACTTGGTGGCGCAACCCAAGGTTTGGCAGGACATTGCCGCCAATGACCTGACCCCTTCCTTTTGGGCTCTGGTGCAAGCCCAACTTGGCTACACGGACCAGGATCCAAGCTTGCGGGATTTGTTGTTGCGTGTTTTGGTGACTGATTTTTGCCGAGCACTGGATGGCGATGCGCCGCGTCAGTTGGCGCACTTTGTTCTGCCCGACCGCACTTTGGCGGCGAATGCCTCTATCTTTGTTTCGCACTGGCGCTCTGATCTGGCGCACTTTGGCAGCTACAACGCCCTGGCACATGCCGTTGCCAACGAGCTGAATCTTGTAAGCCTGCTGGCAGGCCTGAGCGCCGAACAGTTGTCGGAGTGCATGACCTTCGAGGACATCGAGCTGCGCGTGGTGCAAGACCTGAAATCGCGCATCGTGGCCGGTGCCGGTGCCAACATGGACGTGGTGCGTAACCTAATGGCGCGCCGTCGTGACGGCCATTGGGCCAACCCCCTTATGGCCAGCGCCAACGAGCGTACCCGTGCGCTGGCAGCGTGTTACGACGCGCTGACGGCGGCAACTGATTTCTTCAGTCTGAAAGCGGAGCATGCCGCAGGCTTCAGTTTTGCCGACGCAGGTGCGGCGTATCAACAGTATCGGGATAAGCTGTTTCGCTTTGACCAGTTGTACCGGCACTTTCACACCGCTGCTGATGCGGTGGAACCCACAGGCTGGGCCGTGTTGCACGAGTTGCGTGCTTCGATTGAAGGCGTTTATTCAGGCTGGTTTGTTCCGCAACTGGGTGCGGCATGGGCCAAGGTGTTGGAAGGCCCGCAGGGATTGCTGAACCTCTGGACCCTGCCCGATGTGACGCCACAGCAGGCCTTTTTCGACCGTGAAGTTCAGCCGCTGTTTGAAGGCAGCACCAAGCGTGTTTTTGTGGTGATTTCCGACGCCTTGCGTTTTGAGGTGGCGCACGAACTGGTGCAGCAGACCAACAGCAAGAGCCGGTTCAAGGCGTCCATTGACGGCATGCTGGGCGTATTGCCAAGCTACACGGCCTTGGGCATGGCCGCGCTTCTGCCACATCAGACGTTGGCGTACAAAGAGACCAGCAATCTGGATGTGCTGGCAGACGGCCATCTGGTGGCCACGCTGGACCAGCGCAACGAGCACCTCAAGCTTTTTGGCGGTATTGCAGTCAAGGCCGAAGATCTGATGGCGCTGGGCAAGGAGAAGGGGCGGGAGTTGGTGCGTGACCAGCGTCTTGT
>CAYHDD010000597.1:0-2608 GCA_964355195.1 uncultured Rhodoferax sp.
AGTTGCGCAGAATCTGCTCCGACAGAATGCGCCCTGGCGGCACCGAGTTGACGGTGATGCCGTGCTTGCCGACCATGCGGCTCAGGCCTTTGGCCCAGCTGTGGATGGCGGCCTTGGCACAAAAAGCGCCGTTGACATGCTCGGGCTCGCTCTTGCCCGTGATGTTGATGATGCGGCCCCACTTGCGCTCGATCATCTGGTCCAGCAGCGCGTCGGCGACTTGCCGGGGGCGGTGAAAGTTCAGAGTAATGGCCTCTTGCCAACGCTCCTCGCTGACGTGCAAGTCCGTAAAGCTGCGCGAACCGCCGGCGTTGTTGACCAGAATGTCCACATGGCCCAACCCGTTGATGGCGGCGGCACTGAGTTGTTGCGCCGCATCGTCTGCGTACAGATCGGCCTCAATCACCACCGGCGGCGGCCCGCCGCGCGCCATGATGGCGTCAGCCACCTCGTGCAGCAAAGCCAAACGGCGTGCCGCCAATGCCACCGTCACACCCTCGGCCGCCAGGGCCAGCGCAATGCTGCGGCCGATGCCCACGCTGGCGCCGGTGACGAGGGCGGTTTTGTCGCTCAACTGCAAGTCCATTCAGTTTCCTCCAAAGATCGTTCGCTACTTTGCCGATTGTCGATGGCAAGGATAATCGCAACCCTATGAGCAAGCAGCAACGTGGACAAAAAGTGGTCGTGGGTTTGAGCGGCGGCGTGGACTCGGCCGTCAGCGCCTGGCTTCTCAAGCAGCAGGGTTATGAGGTCATTGGCATCTTCATGAAGAACTGGGAAGATGACGACACTGGCGAATACTGCTCGTCGAACGTCGATTTTGTGGATGCCGCCGCCGTGGCCGACGTCATTGGCATCGAGATTGAACACGTCAACTTTGCCGCCCAGTACAAAGACCGCGTCTTCGCCGAATTCCTTCGTGAATACGGCGCCGGGCGCACGCCCAACCCCGACGTTTTGTGCAACGCCGAGATCAAGTTCAAGGCCTTTTTGGACCACGCGCTGCGTCTGGGCGCCGAGCGCATCGCCACCGGCCATTACGCCCGCGTGCGGCAGAACCCGCTAGACCAGAAGTTCGAGTTGCTGAAGGGTCTGGACCCGAGCAAGGACCAGAGCTATTTTCTGCACCGCCTGAATCAGGCACAGCTTTCCAAGACCCTGTTTCCCATTGGCGAACTGCACAAAACCGAGGTCCGCCGCCTGGCGCTGGAAATCGGTTTGCCGAACGCGCGCAAGAAGGACTCGACCGGCATTTGTTTCATTGGAGAGCGGCCTTTTCGCGATTTCCTGAACCGCTACATTGCGCGCGAACCCGGCCCGATCAAGGACGAGAAAGGGCGCACCATCGGGCAGCACGTGGGCTTGAGCTTCTACACGCTCGGCCAGCGCCAGGGGCTGGGCATCGGCGGCATCAAGGCCAAGGGTGCGCAACGCGGTGGTGGCGAGCATGCGCCCTGGTTTGTGGCGCGCAAAGATCGGGGCAACAACACGTTGTGGGTGGTGCAAGGCCACGAGCATCCGTGGCTGCTGTCGCACCACTTGCAGGCGCAAGATAGCAGTTGGGTAGCGAGCATCGCGCCAAGCGCCTCAGCGCTGGCGGCGAAGACGCGCTACCGTCAGTCGGACGCGTCGTGCGCGCTGGAGCCGGGCGCCGACGACAATTTCGCGCTGATGTTCACGCAAGCGCAGTGGGCGGTCACGCCCGGGCAATCGGCGGTGCTTTACCAGGGCGAGGTCTGCCTCGGTGGCGGTGTGATTTCCGCCGCCGAGGCCACCCTGCCCTAGTTCATGCGCGCCAGCAGCGTTTCCATGTCCTTGAGCATCAGGTCAAGATCCGACTTCTGCTGGTCATCGGGCTGCATGGACCGCGCCAGTTCCTGCTCCACGAAACACATGGTCATGCGCAGATAGGTGCTGTCCAGTGCCTTGCGTACCGCAGAAAACTGCTGTCCCACCTTGAGGCAGCTCTCGCCTTCTTCGATCATTCGCTGCACACCACGAATCTGGCCCTCGGCGCGCCGCAGACGGTTGAGTATGTCGGTCCTGGCGCCGACGTCTGTCAGTACTGTCATGGATATTTCCTTGAATGGGTTTGCGAATCCAACCGCACACCCGGACCGAAAGGCGCCCTACTTGGCGCAACCAACTTGCGCCTCGGGCACGCCCAGCTTCTTCAGAATGATACCGAGCGGACAGAAATTGGTGAAGCCCGACTGAAACAGATTGACCCCCACAAAAGCCGTGAAGGCGAGCGCCCATTTGCTGACAAACAAGGGGCTTCCTTCGACGCCCAGCGCCAAAGACAGCATGACAAAGAGTCCGGCGAAAACAAAGATATAGCGTTGAACTGACATAGTGATGACTCCTGGTGAACAAAACAAGTGAATTGAGATGAGCTTACTTACCGATGAAATCGTTCGCGTCTGCGCGCAAATCCCATGTGCCCCCGGTACAGGGCGAAATAGAGCACCGGTATCACCACCAGCGTCAGCAGGGTGGAGACCAGAATGCCAAAGATCAGTGACACGGCCAGGCCGTTGAAGATCGGGTCGTCGAGGATGAAGAAGGCGCCAATCATGGCCGCCAGACCGGTCAACGCAATCGGTTG
>CAYHDD010000598.1:0-2600 GCA_964355195.1 uncultured Rhodoferax sp.
CACAAGCGCACCGGCTACCTGCCAATCACTACAGCGGCTTACCAACTCACAGAGAAGTCGGGGTTCTACAAAGAGAAGCCAGGCACCGACATCGCCGTGACTCAGATGATCCGCAAGGTAACTGACAAGAGCCGCGGCATCCGGCTGGGCAACTACGTGCAGATTCGTCAGGTGGAGGACGAAGAGTTGGAGCAAGTCTGGAGCGGCAAGAAGTCGCCCAAGGAAGCACTGCAAGCGATTGTCAAACGAGGCAACGAACATCTTGAGCGCTTCGAGAAGGCAAACAAGTCCTGAGTCGGCTGAGGCGGCAGGTGACTTGAACTGCTGAGCTCATGGAAAAGCGCGTCCAATTTCGCTCTACCTGGCTACCCTGGCTGCTGCTGGCGCCCCAGGTGAGCATCATTGGCGTGTTCTTTTTCTGGCCCGCAGCGCAGGCGCTGTTGCAGTCATTCCAGGTTCAGGATGCCTTTGGCATTTCGACCGAGTGGGTCGGCCTGGCCAATTTCAAGCGCCTGTTTGCCGACGAGAGTTACATCGCCTCGTTCCACACGACTGCGGTGTTTTCGATCTTGGTGGCGGCGTTGGGCATTGGCCTGTCGCTGGCTCTGGCGATCTTCGCCGACCGTGTCGTGCGGGGTGCCATGTTCTACAAGACACTGCTCATCGTGCCTTATGCCGTGGCGCCGGCGGTGGCCGGTGTGCTGTGGATCTTTATGTTCTCGCCCTCGCTGGGCGTCGTCTCGTATGCGCTGGGTCAGTTGGGTATCAACTGGAATCACCTGCTCAATGAAGGTCACGGCATGACGCTGATCGTGATGGCCGCCGTGTGGAAGCAGATCTCCTACAATTTTCTGTTTTTCCTGGCAGGCCTGCAATCGATCCCCAAATCCCTGATCGAAGCCGCTGCCATTGATGGCGCCAAAGCTTGGCGACGCTTCTGGACGATCCAGTTTCCCCTGTTGTCACCGACCACCTTCTTCCTGCTGGTCATCAACATGGTTTACGCCTTTTTTGACACCTTCGCGATTGTCGACGCCACGACGCACGGTGGCCCTGGGCAGGCCACGTCGATCCTCGTCTACAAGGTCTACTACGATGGCTTCAAGGCCATGGACATGGGTGGCTCGGCGGCGCAGTCGGTGGTGCTGATGACCATCGTCATTGCACTGACCGTGGTGCAGTTCCGTTTCGTCGAGAAGAAGGTGAACTACTGATGGTCGAGCGCAGTCCTTTTCTAAGCTTCCTGGCGCACACCGTGATGCTGTTGGGTGTGCTGGTGGTCGCCTTCCCGCTTTACCTGGCTTTTGTCGCGTCGACCCACACGGCACAGGAAATCGTGCAGGCACCGATGCCCCTGCTGCCCGGCAGTCACCTGTGGGAGACCTACAGCAAGGCCCTGCTCGGCGGCGGCGCTGGGTCGGGTTCGACGGCGCCCGTCGCCCACATGATGTGGGTCAGTCTGGTCACAGCCCTGGTTATTACCTTTGGCAAGATTTCGATCTCTCTGCTGTCGGCCTTCGCCATCGTTTATTTCCGTTTTCCGTTGAAGAGCTTTTTCTTTTGGGCCATCTTCGTGACGCTGATGCTCCCGGTCGAAGTGCGCATTGGTCCGACCTACCAGGTGGTGGCCAACCTCGGCATGCTCAACACCTACGCTGGCCTGACGATACCGTTGATCGCCTCGGCCACGGCGACATTCTTGTTCCGCCAGTTCTTCATGTCGGTGCCAGACGAGCTGGTCGAGGCGGCCCGTATGGATGGCGCCAGCCCGATGCGCTTCTTCATGGACATTTTGGTGCCGCTGTCCAAGACCTCGATTGCGGCACTGTTTGTCATCCAGTTCATTTACGGTTGGAACCAGTACCTGTGGCCGCTCCTGGCGACAACGTCAGAAGCCATGTATCCGGTGGTGGTAGGCATCAAGATGATGGTGGCCGGTGGCGACTCGCAAAACGAATGGAATGTGGTGATGGCCACCGCCCTGCTGGCCATGCTGCCGCCCGCGACGGTTGTCATCCTGATGCAGAAATGGTTTGTCAAGGGTTTGGTGGATACGGAAAAATAGCTGATCAAGAAATATGGCATCAATCACACTCAAAAACGTCATCAAACGCTATGGGCACGGCAAGACTGCCAACCAGGTCATCCATGGCGTCAGCGCCGATGTGCTGGACGGCGAATTCGTCGTCATCGTGGGCCCCTCCGGTTGTGGAAAATCAACGCTGCTGCGCATGGTGGCCGGTCTTGAAGAAGTCAGCGAAGGTCAAATCTCGATCGGTCCGCGCGTCGTCAACGACCTGGAGCCCTCCGAGCGCGACATCGCCATGGTGTTTCAGAACTACGCGTTGTACCCCCACATGAGCGTCTTCGATAACATGGCTTACGGCTTGAAGATTGCCAAGGTGCCGCTCGATGAAATCAAGAACCGCGTTGACAAGGCGGCCAAAATTCTTGAGATCGGCCCGTTCCTGCAACGCAAGCCACGTGAACTCTCTGGGGGTCAGCGCCAGCGCGTTGCCATGGGGCGTGCCATCGTGCGCCAGCCGCAGGTGTTTCTGTTCGATGAGCCACTTTCCAACCTCGACGCCAAGCTGCGCGCC
>CAYHDD010000599.1:0-2600 GCA_964355195.1 uncultured Rhodoferax sp.
GGCCAGCTTTGAGGGCACACCGGCATTCAATGCCGCCGGGTTTGTGGCGGGGTCATCTTCTGTGACGGTCTCCGGTGGCGGCCTGCGCATTGACAACTTCAGCTCCCTCTCAAGCACGTTCACGGTAGAGCAGTTCATTCGGCCCAGCGCAGTGGCAGGCACACAGCGCATCTGGCTGCTGCGGGTTAACAACGAGCGCGCACCGATGTACCTGTCCATGATCAATGGCAAGCTGATTCTGTCCATCGTCGATGTCAGCAACACCACCACCGACATTGCTTTCAGCCACACCACGCTGGTTGTAGGCACGGCATACCATGTGGCTGCCACCTATGACCCGTGGGTAGAGAAGCGGGCGCGCCTTTACATCAATGGCGTGCAAGTGGCAGAGCAGAGTGCCAGCGTGTTCCCAGACACCTACCGCACTGCCGCATGGCTTGGCATCGGCATGAACCCGTCGGGCACTGCGCCAACCATCTCCGAGCGCTTCCAGGGCCAGATGGGGGAGTTTGCGGCTTACAACTAC
Source organism: uncultured Rhodoferax sp. (assembly GCA_964355195.1). GTDB lineage: Bacteria > Pseudomonadota > Gammaproteobacteria > Burkholderiales > Burkholderiaceae_C > Rhodoferax. Next base: position 527 of record CAYHDD010000599.1, read on the forward strand.
GTGGTTCCTGCTGCGCGGCTGCTGGCGCATTTCGACGCGCGTAACGCGTAAAGGGAGCAGCGATGTCTGGCGCTTTACCCGTCGCAGGCGTGGGTCTGGGCGAGCAGACCAAGTTTGGCCACGGACAGATCCGAAACACCGCCTGGACGATTGCGCCGCCTGGGCTTGACAGCGCCAGAGTCAGCATCAGCCACTCGGTCTATTACGCCAACCAAAACGGCGCGACCGTCTGGTTTGCGTTTGACCAGGCTTATCTGGCGCCAAGCTACGCCAACGTCCCGTTCATCTTTGGCGCGCAGGCTCCTGTTTCTGGCGCCTCTGCTGGTAATCAGGGCAAGCTCGGCACGCCTGCTGTGCGCAACGCCGCCAGAACCATTGCACCTGCTGGCATTGCCGGATCCGGCGTTGCCAAGGCCCGGGCCTGGCACTTTGTGCAAAACAGCGGCGCTGCAGCCGACTTCTTGTTTGCTGCGAGCTACACCCAGCCGCTGCTGCTGAACGTCCCGTTCTACTTTGGCGGTGACCCGGTGGTCACGGCTGTCAGCGTGGGTGACACCAGCCGCTTTGGCAGCATTGCGCGCATCACGAAGCCGCCGCAACTCTTTGCTGCTGGCATCTACCAGGCTGGCATCGGCAAGCCCCGGGTGGGGGCGACGGGGAGCGTGGATTTTTGGTTTGGTGCTGGGTATGCAACGTATGAGACACCAAGCCCGTTCAATGTGCCGATGTACTTTGGCGCTGGTTTGGCGGTGTCAGCCACCGCGGGTGATCAGTCGAAGTTCGGGCAACTGGCCGTTAAGAACACGGCGCAGTCCTTAAGCCCGAAGTCGATTGATCAGAGCAGGCTGGGCAAGCCCAAGGTCTATGACAGCTCAGCCAACGGGGCCACCGTTGATCTGAACTTTGTTCAGGCCTATCTGTACAAGCCGCCGGCGCTCAACACCCCGTTTTACTTTGCGTGGGAGAGCCGGGCCTTTACGAACGGCTGGCAGGACACCCGGTTTGGCAATGCCCGCAGTTGGTTGTTTCACAGCTTTGTGCGGCCATCAGGGTTGGCTTGCGCACAGTTCGGCACGACCAAGGTAGAGAACTGGGCCGAGTTCGCGGCCACACCGGTGGGCATTGCACCTGCTGGATTTGGTTTGCCCGGCGTCCTGATTGCGCCAAAGTATCCGTTCACGCTCAGCGCTGTGTTGCCACAACTCGTCGGCTTCAGCGCCACGGTGAGCTATTCGTCGCTCACTGCACGGCCTACGGTTGCGCAACGGCGCACGCAATGGCGTGTTGCCGGTAAAACCGAACTGGGCTCCTTGCAGGCGCAGAGCAATGGCGCAAAAGCACCTGCCGGGTGGGCTGCATTCTGGCAGCGCGTCTTGGGTTCGCACAGCGGCGTGGAGCACCACCTGCCGCAGAGTTTTACCGCCATGCCGGTCCATCTCTGGCAGCGGCAGCAGGGTGGCAATTCGATCCACTTGGCGCACCCACTGCATCAGCAGGATGGCACTGCGCTGTGGCGGGATCTGGTGGGTGCGCATGAGGCGGCGACTAAAAGCCGAATTGCCACTCGCCTTAATCACCAAGACGGTGACCGCAGGGTGCGCTCGAGCCGAGATGCCCATTGGCAGAACACGGCTGCATATGTGTTTGGTTGCTGGTCTGACTATCAGCGGGCTATGCCTGCGCCCCTGGGTTGGGCAGGTCGCTATCAGGATGCGCGTGTGCCGCCGCCCGGCATGGCAGGCCTGGTGCTGCCGCCGGTTCAACCGGCTGAGGCCTGTTATTCGCACAGCACGCAGCTGGTGTTTGCCTCCCCGTTTGCCGCTGATGCCTTCTTGCTGTTTCAGTGCGACGGTTCTACGCCGCTGCCGCCACCCATCGGTGGCACGGTGATCGTCGCCATTCAAAGGGTTTACATCGTGATCAACAACTGCAGCTTGCGCCGCGTCTCAGACAACGCGTTGGTGCCGACTCTGTCGATGTCTTTGAGCCTGGACTCGGACTCCTGGGTCTGGGGGTTCGATGCATCCTTGCCGGGCACAGCGCAGGCTTTGGTGGAGCCAAGTAGTAGCGGCGT
>CAYHDD010000600.1:0-2598 GCA_964355195.1 uncultured Rhodoferax sp.
CAGGCCAACCGCCGTTACCTGTATTTCGCGAACAAGGCCGACGTTGAAGGTCAGGCTGATGTGGCGACATTGTTCCGTTCCACAGCAGAAGGTGAAACCGGCCATGCGCACGGTCACCTGGAGTGGCTCGAGCAGTGTGGCGACCCGGCTACCGGCCTGCCCTTTGGTTCGACGCGCGACAACCTGAAATCGGCTGTCGCTGGCGAAACCCACGAGTACACCGACATGTACCCGGGCATGGCCAAGACGGCCCGTGACGAGGGTCACGACGAGATCGCCGACTGGTTCGAGACGCTGGCCAAGGCCGAGCGTTCGCACGCCAACCGCTATGCCAAGGCGTTGGCAGAGTTGGCCGATTAAGTCGGCTACTGCGCGGCGGAGATCCGTCGTTGCCGGTCCTGTCTGGAAATCCTCACGTCGCTGAAGTACGTGGCGGTTTCCAGCCATCCGCGCCCAGGCTGCCCGCCGGTCGCTACGCCGAGGCTCCGCTGGTCAGCCCAAACTTCTATTGGAGAGCGTTATGACACGCGAAGGCAATCTACAGGCTCCCACCCGGCACCCGATTGATTGGAAGAATTCCGATTACTACGACCAGGATGCAGCTTTCCACGAGTTGGAGCGCATCTTTGACATTTGCCACGGATGCCGGCGCTGCGTGAGCCTGTGTGGTTCGTTTCCAACCCTGTTTGATCTGGTGGATGAGAGCAAGACCGGGGAGCTCGATGGCGTCGATAGACAAGACTACTGGAAGGTGATTGACCAGTGCTATCTGTGTGACCTGTGCTACCTGACCAAATGCCCTTATGTGCCACCACACCAGTTCAATCTGGATTTTCCCCACAGCATGCTGCGTGCCAAGGCGATCAAATTCAAGAAGGGCGAGGTCGGCTTTGCAGAGAGAATGCTGGCTTCGACCGATGTGCACGGGCAATTTGCCGGCATTCCGGTGGTGGTTCAGGTAGTCAATGCCGTCAATCAGACCAAAATGGCGCGCAGCCTGATGGAGCGCGCTGCGGGTGTCGACAAAAATGCCTGGTTGCCGTCGTTGGCGACGCAAAAATTCCGCTCAGGCACGCCGCTGGCGAAGGCCAGCGTAGTGAGGGATGGCGAAAAGACGCCGGGCAAAGTGGCCATTTTTGCCACCTGCTACATCAACTACAACGAGCCCGGCATTGGCCTGGACCTGCTCAAGATTCTGGATCACAACGACGTGCCTTACGTGATCGTCGAGAAGGAAAAGTGTTGTGGCATGCCTAAACTCGAGCTCGGCGATCTCCAGGCGGTCAATGCCAGCAAGGAGGCCAATATGCCGGTGCTGGCCCGCTACGCCAAAGAGGGCTACGCCATTCTGGCGGCGGTGCCCAGTTGTGCGCTGATGTTCAAGCAGGAAATCCCGCTGATGTACCCCGACGAGGCCGATGTGCAACTGGTGAAAGAAGCCATGTGGGACCCGTTTGAGTACCTGATGCAGCGCAAGCGCGATGGTTTACTGAAGACCGAATTCCCGGTTTCGCTAGGCAATGTGAGTTACCAGATTCCGTGCCATGGCCGCGTGCAGAACATCGGCAAGAAGACCGAGGAAATGTTGAAGATGATTCCCGGCACCACCGTCAACACGATCGAGCGCTGCTCGGGGCATGCCGGCACGTTTGGCGTCAAGAAGGCAACACACCAGCAGGCCATGAAAATCGGCAAGCCTGTGTTCAAGGCCATGGCCAACATGAAAGATGGCAGCAAGCCCGATTTCATCAGCTCGGATTGCCCACTTGGCGGGCGCCACATCGCCCAGGGTTTCGAGGTCAACGGGCTGGGTGCGCCGGAGCTACAGCATCCGCTGAGCTTGATTGCTACAGCTTATGGATTGAAGTCAAACAATTGAAAACACAATGCTATTAACCAGACACATCACCCCCGACAGTCTCATGAGCCTGGAGGCTTACAGCAAGTGGCGCAAACTCAACAAGCCCGCTGTCATGGCCGAGCGCAAGTTGCGCAGTGTGCACTTGGGCGAGCACATCAACCTGCAATTCGAGAGCGAGACCACCATCCGCTACCAGATCCAGGAAATGCTGCGTATCGAGAAGATTTTTGAAGAAGAGGGCATTGCGCAGGAAATCGAGGTCTATGCGCCCCTGGTGCCCTCCGGAAACAACTGGAAAGCAACGATGCTGCTGGAGTACCCGGACGTGAATCAGCGCCAGCGCGAGCTGGCGCGCTTGATCGGGGTTGAGGACCGCATGTTTGTCGAGGTCGAAGGTCAAGCGCGTGTCTATGCTATTGCCGATGAAGACCTGGAGCGCGAGAACGACGTCAAGACCTCGGCCGTGCACTTTGTGCGTTTCGAGTTGACGGCGCCGATGTGTGCTGCCGTCAAAGCCGGGGCCGCTGTCACACTCGGCTGCGATCACACCAATTACCCCGCGCACGCGCTGATTTCACCTGAGACTTTGGCTTCGCTCGCGGCAGATCTGCGCTAAAGGTACGTCGAGATCATTTTTTCGGGGAAATGAATCTGTCATTGCGGGCTTGACCCGCAATCCAGTGTTCGCGTAGTCATAATGTTCTGCCATGCTATTTCTTCTTTCCCCCGCCAAGTCG
>CAYHDD010000601.1:0-2598 GCA_964355195.1 uncultured Rhodoferax sp.
CGGAACTTAATCAGCAAGCGCGTGTAGAGCTTCTCGTTGTCCATGGTGGTGGCCAGGCCCGCCTTGATGTCGATGCCCGGCAAGGCTGGCAGACCTTGGACCGGGGACGCCAACTTGGTGGAGTTGCCAGGAGATGCGGCCCCTTTCTTACTGCCTTTGGTTCGTCCAGATTGCGCATGACTTGGTTGCGCAGCTGCGCCTTCTGTCGCCTTTACGGCGGCGCTGAAGCTTGCCGTGTCTGTTGCTGTTGCCTCGGTGCTGGCGGACTTCTTTGGCTTGATCCACTTGGCGATGGTGGCAAACATCTCACCTACGTTGATCGGCTTGGCAATGTGATCCCACATGCCAGCCTCCAACACTTTCTCGCGGTCACCGGCCATGGCATTGGCGGTCATGGCCACAATCGGCAAGTCCTTGAAGGCCGGGTTCTTGCGAATCTCCCGAGTCGCCGTGTAGCCGTCCATCACCGGCATCTGGCAGTCCATCAGCACACCATCGAAGTTCGGGTCGTTTGTCAGGATGTCTACGGCTTCCTTGCCATGGTTGGCCAGCACGACTTCCATGCCGGCGTTTTGCAACAACTCCATGGCCAGTTCCTGGTTCATTTCGTTGTCTTCGACCAGTAGCACGCGAGCTCCTGCCAGTTGCGCCATCGCTTCGCTATGGCTGCCCGCTTTTTCGGTGGCGCGGGTCTCCACTCCCACGCCTTTGCCCAATGTTTCTCCAATGGCCTCCAGCAGGGTCGAGGGGGTCACCGGCTTGGTCAGCACAGCGCCCAGTTTGACGCCGCGCTCTTGGGCGCTGCCCATGGCTTCTTCGCGCCCGTAGGCGGTGACCATGATGACGGTCGGTGTGTGGTTGAGTTGCTCGTTTTGCATCTGGCAAACAGTCTCCACGCCGTCCATCACCGGCATCTTCCAGTCCATCAGCACCAGGTCGTAGGGCAAGGCCTTTTTGTCGCTCTGCGCAATCATGCTCAGCGCTTGTGCACCGTCCCAGGCGACGTCAACTTCCAGTCCAAAGGTCTTGGCCATGGTGGAGAGGATTTCCCGTGCGCTGGCGTTGTCGTCCACCACCAGCACCCGGATTCCCAGCAGTTCTTCGGCTTTGAACATGCGCCTTGCCTGGGGATCTTCCTGCACGCCAAACCTCGCATGGAAGTGGAAAGAGGAGCCCTTGCCCGCTTCGGACTCCACCCAGATGCGCCCGCCCATGGCTTCGACCAGATTCTTCGATATCGCCAGTCCCAAGCCCGTTCCACCGTATTTGCGTGTGGTCGAGGCGTCAGCCTGGCTGAAGCTCTGGAACATCTTGGCGCATTGCTCGGGGGTCATGCCGATGCCACTGTCTTTGACCCAGAAGTGCAGCTCGATTCCAGCTTCGTCTTGCGCGACTTTTTCTATGCCGACAACGATTTCGCCTTTCTCGGTGAACTTGACGGCGTTGTTGCCCAGGTTGATGAGGATCTGGCCCAGCCGCAAGGGGTCGCCCTTCAAGGCCGTGGGCACATCGGCTGCGGCGTTGAACAGGAGTTCGAGGTCTTTGTCTTCGGCCTTCATGCCCACCAGGTTGGCCAGGTTGTCCATCACGTCTTCCAGGCGGAAGTCGATGGTTTCCATACTCATCTTGCCAGCCTCGATCTTGCTGAAGTCCAGAATGTCGTTGATGATGCCCAGCAGGTTCTCCCCCGAGCGGTGCACTTTCTCGATGTAGTTCTTCTGCTTCTTGTCCAGGTTGGTTTGCAACGCCAGATGGCTCATGCCAATGATCGCGTTCATCGGCGTCCTGATTTCGTGGCTCATGTTGGCCAGAAAGTCGCTCTTGGCCTTGGTCGCTTCTTCCGCAGCTTCCTTGGCCGCGCGCACGGCGTCTTCGGCTGCCTTGCGTTCGGTGGTATCCCGACCGATGCCCAATAGTCCCAGCAACTGACCGTTACCGTCATAGATCGGCGCTTTCAGTACATCGAGCAAAATGCTGTGCCCATCGGGATAGGTGACCCATTCGACCTGGCTCGTGCTCGACAGGCTGGCGAGCAACTCCTGATCCTTGGAGTGGAAGATTTTCGCCTTGTCCGGCGGGAAGATGTCGTAGGCGTTCTTGCCCATAATCTCTTGTGCGCTTCGGCCGATCAGTGCAGCAAATGCGTCGTTGCATCCTGTGTAACGACCCTCCACATCCTTGTAAAAGATCAGATCAGGTATGGAGTTGATCAGTGCAGTCATCAGGGACCGGCCGCGTTCAATTTCATCGACCGCTTTCTTTCGCTCGGTAATATCACGGTAGACAATGACTGAGCCGACGATGGTGCCGTCCTTGTAGACCGGCGTCGTGGAATATTCGATCGGCACCGGAGTTCCGTCCTTGCGCCACAGCACCTCGTCATCCACGGTGCGCGGCTGACCGTCCCGCCCGGTCAGGTACATCTTGCATTCGGTGTGCGGAAACTCGGTGCCGTCAGCGTGGTGATGGTGCACCACATCGTGCATGACCTTTCCGACAAACTCGTTTGCCGCAAAGCCCAGCATCGCGTGGCCGGCCGGGGTGGCAAAGGCGATGATTCCGTACTCGTCCAAGCCAACGATGCCGTCTATCACGGAA
>CAYHDD010000602.1:0-2596 GCA_964355195.1 uncultured Rhodoferax sp.
GAGAGCGGTCCAGCCGGCATCAAGCCCAACAAAATGCGGCGCAAAAATGACCGTCGGTGCATCGCCCTCGAGTTCTGTGACGGCACCGACGAGCTTCAATCTGCGTCTGAGCAACGCTGGCGAGCCATGCCACAGCCAGCCACGGTCGAGCCAGGCCTGAGTGAAATGGATGAAGGTTCTGAACGTCGTGGCACGAACCCGCGAGGCTGGCCAATCCGGAAAGCACAGGCGCAAATTGATGGTCGCCACCCGACGCCGCGGCCACACCACCAGGTAGAGCAGGCCACCCAACAAGGTACCCAGCAAGCGCAGCCCAACGAGCGGCAGGCGGCCCAACAGTTGCAGCACACGCAATCCGATCAGACTCCACCAGCGACTCAGCATCAGGTCTCCTGACGCGGCTGCTTGTAGCGCGCGTAAGCCCAAAGATACTGCTGCGGTGCGCTGCGAATCAGCGCCTCCATCTCCCGGTTGAGAAGCTCAGCCGCAGCGCCCGCCGCGCTCGGCAAGTGGGCCGACATCGGATTGAAGTGCACCCGGTAGCCGCGCCCCCAGGACAGGCGCTCACCCCAGGCCAGCACAATGGCGGCCCCTGTTTGCTGGGCCAGGCGCGCCGACAGCGTCATGGTGTAGGCGTCGCGCCCAAAGAAGGGCACCCAGACACCCATGCCAGCGGGCGGCACCTGGTCCGGCAAAAGGCCTACCGACTGCCCCTTCTTCAGAGCCTTGATCATTTGCTTGACACCTGCCAGGGTCGTCGGCGCCATTTCCAGCCCAGGCCGACCGCGTGCCTGCGAAACCACGCCACGCAGCCAACTTTGACGTGGCGGCCGAAACAAGGCGGTCATCGGCTGACCGCTTTGTCCGTAGCGCTGCGCATAGGCCTGCGCCACGACCTCAAAACACCCCAGATGCGGAGTCAGGAACAAGACACCCCGCCCCAGGGCCAACGCCGCCTGCACATGCTCAGCGCCCTGCCACTGCACGCTCACGCGGCGCCCGAACCACAGTCGCGGCAGTTCGGCCACCAGCTTGCCACTTTCGCCAACCGCCGCGCGCCATTGCCCCCAGGGAATTCCGGCCTGTCGCGTGTTGGCCAGAAATCGCCGCCGATAGACGCCGGAGACGGCAAACACGAGCCAACCCAGGCTCCAGCCGATCGCGTGAACGAGCCACAAGGGAAGTGTGGAGAAGGCCTTGAAGAAACGAAGCATCATTCGAATAAAATTCCCGCTTCACGCAGTGGTGGACCGATTGGCATAGCGACCCGGCAGGTCGTGCCTGCCGCAAGCCATCATTGTGCCTTGTCAATTTTCACCACTCAGTTCAAACACGCACGCAGACCGATCACCGCCCCCTGTACTTCCCTCAGGCGACCTCCCCCTACCCTTGCGAGAAATTCACCAACATGTCACATTACGATCTATATGCCATCGGCAACGCGCTGGTGGACTCCGAATACGAAGTCACTGACGCCCACCTCCAGACCATGGGCGTGGACAAGCGTCACATGACCTTGATCGATGCCCCCCGCAGAACGGATCTGTTACGCCACCTGGCAGGCCAACCCTCGCGACGCACCGGGGGCGGCTCGGCCGGCAATACGGTTGTGGCACTCAGCCAGCTTGGAGGCAAGGCCTTTTACTCCTGCCGCGTCGCTGACGACGAACTGGGCGCGTTCTACACCCAGGACTTGGTTGCCAACGGGGTCGCAACCAACCTGACACACACACGACCCGCCGCTGGCCAGACAGGCAGTTGCCTGGTCCTGGTGACCCCCGACGCCGAGCGCAGCATGAGCACTTTTCTGGGTGCCACCGCCGAAATCGACCACACCGCCCTGCACGCCCATGACATTGCTCGCTCAAAGGTCTATTACATGGAAGGCTATCTGGCAGCTTCAACCACCGGTCTGGACGCCGCGCTGCGCGGGCGTCAGATGGCCCAGGAGGCTGGCGTTGCGTTGGCAAGCACCTTGAGCGACGTCAGCATGATCAACTATTGCCGACCAGGGCTTGAGGCCATCATCGGCCAGGGGCTCGATTACCTGTTCTGCAACGAAGAGGAGGCACGCGTCTGGTGCGGCTCGCAAGATTGGGCCGTGATTTGCCAGCAGATGAGCCTGCTGGCCCGCACCGTCTGCCTGACGCGTGGCCCATTGGGTTGCGTCGTTCTCGAAGGCCCACAGCAAACCGCTGTGCCCGCTGCCAGCGTTCACGCCCTTGACACCAACGGTGCTGGCGACATGTTCGCTGGCGCGTTCTTGTACGCCGTCGCCCACGGTCACGGCCATGCAGACGCCGCCTGGCTCGCCAACCAAGCTGCAGCGCAAGTCGTGAGCCAATATGGCAACCGACTGACGCACGACGCCATGACCAGCCTGAAGGCCAGATTCGCTCAGCACGTGGCCGGATGATCCGTACCAGCAGCCTGTCGGACTTTGCACGCGGGATGCGTGCAAAGTCCGACAGGCTGATAGAATCGCGCCATCGCCGAGTTACTGAACTACTTGCAGGGCGATTCAAAAAATTCTGCTAAAGCGTTCGCTGTAAGCCCCAAGCCCAAGCAACGCTGTCATCAACGTGTTTAACTTGTA
>CAYHDD010000603.1:0-2591 GCA_964355195.1 uncultured Rhodoferax sp.
GTTTTTTCTTTTCAGCCGTGGCTTGCATCTGTCGGTGGAATTTACCGGCGGCACCCTGATGGAGGTCACCTACGCGCAGACCGCAAACCTTGACGGCGCGCGCAAAGCCGTGGCGTCTCTGGGTTTCGAAGATGTGCAAGTGCAGAATTTCGGCACCAGCCGTGACGTGCTGATTCGCTTACCCGCGCGCAAGGGGGTGAGCTCGGCGCAGCAGAGCGAGCAGGTTATGAAAGCGCTCAAGCAGGTGGACGCCTCGGCTGCCATGCGCCGCACCGAGTTTGTCGGGCCACAGGTGGGCGATGAACTGGCGAGCGACGGCCTCAAGGCGCTGGCTTCGGTGGTGATCGGCATCATGCTCTATTTGGCGATCCGATTTGAGTGGAAGTTTGCGGTGGCGGCCATCATTGCCAATCTGCACGATGTCATCATCATTCTCGGATTTTTCGCGTTCTTTCAGTGGGAGTTTTCTCTTCCCGTACTGGCCGCTGTGTTGGCGGTGCTGGGCTATTCGGTGAATGAGTCGGTAGTCATTTTTGACCGGATCCGAGAGAATTTCCGCCGTTATCGCAAGATGACAACGGTGCAGATCATTGACAGTTCAATCACTGGCACCATCAGCCGGACCATCATCACCCACGGTTGCACACAGCTGATGGTGCTGTCGATGTTGTTTTTCGGTGGCGCGACCTTGCACTATTTTGCTCTGGCGTTGACCATCGGCATCTTGTTTGGAATTTATTCCTCGGTTTTTGTGGCCGCTGCGATCGCCATGTGGCTGGGCATTCAGCGCGAAGATCTGATCAAGGGTGGTGCGAAGAAAGAAACTGACCCGAACGACCCCAACGCGGGGGCGGCGGTCTGATGGAGATGTGATTCATGGCGCAGCGTCCCTCTGTCCCGCAAACCAACCCTGTGCTCCAGGAGGCGCGCAAGCGCTTCGTGGCGGAGGCTGGCCAAGCTCTGGTGGAGCTCGGTGCGGTGCTGTCGCAGCGCTTCAACGAGTTGCAAGGCGAACCGGCGCCGTCGCGTGAGGCGCAGATTCGGCGTGACGCCGGCAATGCATACCAGCGTGCGCGTCCCGGTTGGGTCAATGCGACTCAGAGGAACTGGAACGACGCGTTGCACGTGCGCACGCCGAAAGTCAAGAAGGTCACTGACGGCGCCTTTGAGTTGGTGGCGCCGGATGCCGCAGACAACAGTATTCTGGCCTCCCGGCTGGCCCTGCACCTGCTTGAAAAGGCGGGTTCCGAGTACACCGACCTGATTTTTCGCGTCAAACACCTGCAAGGGGAGCAGGAGCTTGAGAGCGACGATGTGCTGCGGCCGGATGCGCTGCTGCTCGTAATGATCGAGGCCTGGATTGGTGTTGGTTTGGAGCGCGACGCTTGGATCATGGTCAGCGAGGCCGCGCAGAAGCTCTTGTCTGAGCGCCTTGTCAAGGCCTATGCCAACTGCAATGCATTTTTGATCCATCAGGGTGTGCTGCCGACGATTGAATTGTCTGATCGCATTGCACGCACGCCCAAAGCTGCGGCCCGGGCGGCGCCGCTGAGTGGCAAGGGTCAGGCCCAGAGTGCCGACGAAGCTGAGTCGGCGCAAGACGAGTCAGTTCGGCAAGCAGGTGGCCAGGGCCAGCAATGGTTCGATGGATCCGCTCGCGGGCAAGGCGGACGGGCTGATCATGCGGGAACTGGTGGAGTCCCCGATGGGGGTCATGCGCAGGGGCCACGTTACGGCGCGCCGCAAAGGCAGGGGCATCCCTACGGACCTGGTGGGCCGGGCGCAGGCTATGGGCGCGCGCAAGGGGCAACGAGTGCAACGGGGCGCGGTCCTGATTACGGACCCTCAGAGGCTTCATTGCAAGGAGACGGGGGGCCTGCGCAGCCAATGTCGGGTGCCGCTGCGCCGGGCCACCAGGGCGCGGACCGCTTCAACGCGGCAGAGGAAACACGCATGATGACCGGGACCACGCCGCTGGCGCGGGCGCGTGGGCGCGCGCTTGGCGTGATGGGGCAGATCAAGCGCTTGCTGGGGGCGGCAAGTGGTGGGGGCACCGACTTTGAGGCCACGGTGCTCCAGGCACCCTCGCCGAGGCTGGCCGCCGCCATCGCTGTGAAGACCGCTGGAACCGGTGGTGGCGCAGGATCGGCCATGGCCGAGGACTACAGCCCGGTCGGTGTCGCCAAAGTATCGACCGAACTGCGGCGCGTGTCCGAAGACCTCAAGAGCAAGGCAGAAACCAAGAATGAGAAGGCGGTGATCGAGATTGTGGCCTTGATGTTTCAGGCGATCTTGCAGGAAGACCGCATACCGCCGGTCATCCGCGTCTGGTTTGCCCGTCTGCAAATGCCGGTCCTGCGCGTGGCGCTGATGGAGCCGGACTTCTTTGGCACGCTGGAACATCCGGCGCGTCAGTTGATTGACCGCATGGGCTCCTGCGTGCTCGGTTTTGACAGCAGCGATATCAGCGGCAGCGCCCTCGAGACCGAGATCAAGCGTGTCGTGCAAGTGATCGAGCAGTACCCGGAAACGGGACGACGGGTCTATCAACTGGTTTACGACGAATTTCAAAAATTTCTGGGTCAATTCCT
>CAYHDD010000604.1:0-2589 GCA_964355195.1 uncultured Rhodoferax sp.
CCACCACGTCACGGGACGCATTCGGCTTCTGCCGTCCAGGGTCAATGAACAGCGCAATGAAGGACTGCGGAATTTCGATTTGATACTCTTCGTACATGATGCTTCGGAGACCTAAGGAAAGCGTTTCATACTTTGGGTGTTTTGACAGCCACGCACACAGTTCAAAGGCCCTGCCGACCACCGTTGTCTGAAAACGTACCAGGGGTTCTCATGGCCGGCGAAATGCCACCTGCTGAGCTGCCCAGTATTTCGAACTCAAGTAGTCAAGCCTGACCACCCCGCCGGTTGATGGTGCATGGACAAAACGTCCCTCGCCGACATAGATGCCGGCGTGGGTAACGACTTCTGCTTTCCCAAACAGCACCACGTCGCCTGAGCGAACATTGCCAGCCGGTACTGGCTGGCCCCAGCCCTGCAATTTCGAAACCGTACGTGGCGGCACGACGCCACCTCTCGTTTGGTAAACATAGCCTATAAGACCACTGCAATCAAAGCCGGTGTCGGGTGTATTACCGGCATAGCGATAAGGGGTGCCGACAAGACTGATGGCATGGATGGTGACGTCGCTTGCCTGCTCTGGCGATACGCGGGAAGGCGGTTGCCAGGCATCGGTGGCCGGCGGGCTGCGCTGCACCGATGGCGCACCGCATCCCCCGAGCACAAGCAAGATTACCAAGGCAGCCAATGCCTGTCCAAATTTGGAAATGCCTAATTCCATTGGTAGTAGACCCATCCGCAAAGTCCGGCACCGATTGCCCACAAAAGCCAGGTCGCGGATACAGCATAGGGATACAACATCAGCGCCACACCTGACCAAGTCAGCACCGACCGCTCTGATGTCCTGCCCCGTCTGAACACGACGTATCCGATGATGCCGAAGAAGATGGCCCCAACGATGTACGACGGACTGGGAAGGACCAGGCCCATGGCTTCGAGGGTTTTGAGTTCATCCATGGCTCATCGTAATCCGATACCTTTGTGGAAATACGACAGAGGGACATTTGGCTTCACATTTGTTCTCGGTGTCACGACGTCGTCACAAACACGTCAAACAATGTAATCGTTTACATTTCACTTGTTTCGTGAAAATAATGAGGATTCAAACATTGAGCGGACCAATGGGCAAAGTCGCCACCATCAAGGATGTGGCGCTGTTGGCGGGCGTCTCCGTGGCCACTGTGTCACGGGTCGTCAATTCGACCTGCGCGGTTCGAAGGCAAACTGCTGACGCCGTATTTGCCGCAGCAAAATCGCTCGGCTTCAGGCCTAACCTGATGGGGCGCAACCTGCGCTCCACGCGCACTCGAACAATTGGCGTGATGCTGCCAATGCTCAATCACCCGGTGTTCGCCGAATGCCTGCAAGGTATTGAAACCGCCGCACAGGACAACAACCATGTGGTGGCGGTCAGTAGCTCGGGCTACCGGCCAGAGTCTGAAGAGCGTTCAAGCGAGGTCCTGCTACAGCAGCGCGTCGATGGTTTGATTTTGACGGTTGCCGATGCAGCATGCAGCCCAGTACTTGACAAACTCGATGCTGAGGGCATCCCCTACGTACTGGTATTCAATCAGGTGGCTGCAGGTACAAATTCCTCGACATACACCAGGCCAAGCGTTTGTGTCGACAACCTCCTGGCTGCTCGGGATTTGGTCAAGTATTTGATTGAAATTGGGCACACCGACATCCACATGGTCGCCGGACAATTCCGCCAATCAGACCGGTCCCGCCAACGGTTTGCCGGCTACAGGGACGCAATGAATGACGCCGGACTGGTCTGGAGAGCACCGCTTGAGCTGCCATTCAATACCGCAGACACTCGCGGCGAATTGAAGGACTTGCTTCAGGCGAAAAACAGACCGACTGCGCTCTTCTGTTCCAACGACCAGTTGGCAATGACTGTTATACGAGACTTGTACCTGCTCGGATTGCGAGTACCAGAGGACGTCTCGGTCGTCGGCTTTGACGGTGTTCAGGTCGGCCAGTGGATGACCCCGGCTCTGACCACCATGATGCAGCCGACAGCCGATATTGGCCGCATTGCAGTCGACTATTTGCTTCGAATCATTGCAGGCGAGAAAAACTCTATCCCCGCCCTGCTCCCTCACACCTTGCGCGAGGGCGGTACCGCTCAGCGCCATGTGTCTCAAGTCTCCCACTCCAACCTTAAAAGGAAACTCCAATGATGAACCGACGCGACCTCTTGTCGACTGCTGTTCTGGCAGGCACGACCGCCGCTTTCCCGGCACTGGCCCAGTCGTCCCGAGCGATTTGCTACAACTGTCCACCGGAATGGGCAGACTGGGGCGGCATGCTGCGCATGGTGGGGCAACGCCTGAATATTCAGGTACCTCCGGACAACAAGAACTCCGGGCAATCGCTGGCTGCGCTTATCGCCGAGAAGGCCAAGCCCGTGGCCGATGTGGTCTACCTCGGTGGTCAGGTCGGCCCGCAAGCCAAAGCTGCCGGCGTCATTGAAGCCTACCAACCAAAGCGCTTTGCCGAGATTCCAGCGTCGCTCAGGGACGCAGAGGGCTATTGGTTCACGATTCACTCAGGAACACTTGGCTTTTTTGTCAACACGCAGGCCCT
>CAYHDD010000605.1:0-2588 GCA_964355195.1 uncultured Rhodoferax sp.
CAACATGGAGAAGCTCGTCTTCAACAGCCAGCGCGACACACTGGACCTGGGCACCTATTTTGGCGACAAGACAGCGCCCACGGTCAAGAGCATCAATCCAGCCAGCCAAAGCACCGGGGTGGCAGTGGGCAGCGACATCACCGTCACCTTCAGCGAGGCAATTCAGAGGGGCACCGGCAGCATTAGCTTATCGACCGCAAGCGGCGTCAGCGTTGCCTCTTATGACGCCGCCACGAGCAGCAACCTATCCATAACCGGCGCCACCCTGAGCGTCAATCCAAGCGCCGACCTGGCAGCGGGAACAAGCTACGTGCTCACGTTTTCTGCCGGCAACATCAAAGACCTGGCGGGCAACAACTTCGGCGCCAACAGCTACGGCTTCACCACCGCCATCCTGGCAATGAGCGGCAGCGCGGGCAACGATGTCTTCACTGCGCTGGCAGGTCATCAAAGCATCGATGGCCTGGCCGGTACCGACGCCTTGCAACTTAATCTGGCGCTCTCCGCCTTCACGCTGGCGCCCAAGGGCGCTGGCGTCACGGTCACAGCCAATGACGGCAGCGCAACCTATGATCTCAGCAACATCGAGCGCCTCAATTTTTCCGACAAGAGTGTTGCGCTTGACACGGCGGCCACGCAGGCAGGGGGACAAACCGAACTGCTGCTGGGTGCCGTACTCGGCAAAACCCTGTTGGCAACCAAGGCGCCCTTGATCGGCGCCGTCATCGCTCTGTTCGATCAGGGCTACACGTTCCAAACTCTGTCGGGAGCCATCATGCGCTTACCGATATGGGACATCCTGACCGGGCAAGCCACCCCGACCTCCAGCGACATTGCGAGTTACCTGCTGACTCGCGTGAATGGCGTAGCGCCAGACCCTGCCTCCCTGGCCAGCGCGATTGCCGCACTCAACGCCCAAGCAGATATGGCCCACGGCCAAGGCGACTTTCTGTGGCAACTTGCCGCCTCCACCGCGAACCAGATCCAGGTTGATCTGGTTGGGCTCGCCGCAACCGGGATCATTTACGGCGGTGTCTGATTCCAGTTCCAAATCATTGCTGAAAGAGCTGCCCTCAAAGCCCGCTCGACTGGCGAAGATTGCGCAGCGCACCCTGGGCGCTTGCCAAGCCAAAAAGCCTGATCTGCTGCCCAAGTTCGTCGCAGGACGATCCCAGAACCGAGCGCAGCGATGCTTCGTGTGCCTCGAACAGCGTGATCGCGCTGGTATCACCTTGCCCCAGCAGTCGGTCGAGTTCGTCGAGCACCGCCTTCAGGGTTGAGGGGTCGACCGGACTGCCGCTGATGGTCGGTCGACTTGGCCTCCAGGGCTGCAGGGCAGCGGCCAGTGCGGCCATTTCAGTGCGAACCACGTTCATCCCGGTATCGATCACGTCGGCTGCCATGTTCCCTTTCGGATTGGCACGCAGCAGGGATTCCAGCGCCGCTGCCGGTGCCACGAGCTGATCGGCACCCAGCGTCGCCGCGGTGCCCTTGAGGGTATGCGCCAGTCGCAACGCCGTCGCATGGTCGCCCGACCCCAAACTCGCCGCCAGCTTGCTCATGTCATCGATGTGCCACTCGAGAAATTGCGCCAGCAGCTGCAGATATTTCTCGGCGTTGCCGCGCAACGACGCTGCGCCGCGCTCCACGTTCATGCCGCGCAGGACCGACAGGCGCGCCAGGGCTGCTACGGAGGCCTCTTTGAGAGCAGGGGTCGCTGCCGGGACGGGCACCGCAGCCGCTGCGTGCCGTAGCGGCGGGTCCGTTCCGGCCGGATCATTCGTCAGCATGGCGGGCAGCCACTTCAGCAGCGCGGCGTAGAGCAAACCGGGTTCCACCGGCTTGCCGACAAAGTCGTTCATGCCGGCTTCGATGCAGGCGCGGCGGTCCTCGTCGAAGACGTTGGCCGTCATCGCCAGAATCGGTTTCGCATCCCAGCCCGGCAGGGCACGGATCAGACGAGTCGCTTCGAGACCGTCCATGTTGGGCATCTGCAGGTCCATCAGGATCAGCTCGTAAGCCTTGTTTTGCGCCTTCTCCACGGCCTCGCAGCCGTCTGTGGCCGCGTCAACGGTCAGGCCCACGCCATGCAGCAGTTCCAGGGCCACCTCGCGGTTGATCGGGTTGTCTTCGACCAGCAGAAGGTGAGCCCCAAGATGGTGCCGCAGCAACTGTGCCTGGACATCGACCGTATCCTTGGCGGCCACCGTGGGCATGACGCCGTGGCCGCGTTGCAGGCGGGCCGTGAACCAGAAGGTGCTGCCCACCCCCGGCGCGCTGTCCACACCCACTTCGCCACCCATCAAAAGCGCCAGTCGCCTTGTGATGGTGAGCCCGAGACCGGTGCCGCCGTACTTGCGCGAGGTCGAAACATCTGCCTGTTCGAATGCCTGAAACAGGCGCAGCCTAAGCTCGGGTGAAATGCCGGTTCCGGTGTCCTCGACCTCGAAACGCATCAGCAATTCGTCGCCTCGCTCTTCGAGCAACCGGGCACGCAGTGCGATGGCCCCCTTCTCGGTAAACTTGACCGCATTGCCGGCATAGTTGAGCAAGGCTTGGCGTAGCCGCGTTGGGTCGCCGTGCAGCCC
>CAYHDD010000606.1:0-2587 GCA_964355195.1 uncultured Rhodoferax sp.
TTGCGCCATCGCTGCACGATGCGCGCTACGATGTCGCCGTTCTCATCGTGGTGCATGCGCTGCTCGGGTGTCAGCGGTACAAAAATGCGGTTGTCCACGCGCTCGGGCAATTGCGTCAGCACCTCAGCCTTGCGTCGGCGCAGCATGACGGGCGCCAGCGTCTGGCCGATGCGGTCCAGCGCGCGGTAGCCGATCACGCGGCCCGAGTCGTCGCGCGTCTGGTGCTCGTCAAGCAGTCGCCAGGTCGGCCCCAGCCGGTGCTGGTCAACGAACTGCACGATGGAAATCAGCTCTTCGAGCCGGTTTTCCAGCGGCGTGCCGGTCAGCACTACGCAATAGGGGCTGACGATGCGCTTCAAGGCGCGCGCGGCGATGGTGTTCCAGTTCTTGATGCGTTGCGCCTCGTCGGCAATTACCAGGTCGGGCGCCCAGTTGGCGATCAAGTCAGCGTCGCGCGCCAGCGTCTCGTAGTGCGTGATCTTGCAAAAGGCCTCTTCGCAGTACTGTTGTTGACGCCGTGCGCGCAAGCCGGTGATGACCTGCACATCGCGTTCGGCAAAGCGCTCGAACTCGTTCTTCCACTGGTGTTTGAGCGAGGTCGGACAGACCACCAGCACGCGGCGCACGCCAAAGTGCTGCGCGAACAGCTCGGCAGCAGCGATGGCCTGAACTGTTTTGCCCAGACCCATCTCGTCGCCGATCAGGCAGCGCCCGGCGCGGGCTGCAAACAGTGCGCCCTCCATTTGATAGGGATAAAGTTTGACCTTTAGCAAGAGACTTAAGGCCTTGTCTTTGATACCTTTCGGGTACGCATCTGCCAGCGTTTTTTGGCGGCGCTCGCCGTCACGAATCTGGGCGATGAACTGCCAGACATCGTCATAGCAGCGCAACTCGTGCCCGCAGTCACGCGCGGCTTGCAGCAAACCGTCCAGAGCGGGCAGACGGTCCCATGGCAACGCCCAGTCGGCGTCGGCACGCAAGACCGACCGCGCATGGTCGAGCAGGGCCGGTGGGCACTGTGTTCCGGGCCGAAACCGCACCCGTCGCTGGCCGGCATAGTCAAGCCAAATATCGCTGTAGTTGGGCTGAAAACCCAGCTTGAGGGCCGCCTTGCCGCCGCGCAGCGCCTGGAGTTTGGCGAGCGTGAACTCGATGTGCTTTCAGGTGCCCAGGTCGTTGGTGGCGTAGTCCGGGCAGCTACAAAAACTCTGCCCCAGCGCCTGGCCACGTATCGCCACCCGGTAGCGCGTGCCGCTGGCCGGATTGTTGACCGCAAAGTCCGAAAACACCGACTCCTGCCCGATGTTCTTCAGGCCAAAGTGTTGCTCGCGCCCGAACTGACGCCGCAGCGCGGTTTGCCAGTCCACCACATCCAGCTCGGGCGGACGGCGCAGGCGCGGCAGACGCGGTTCGACCGGTTTTGCGTTCCTGGCTTTGGTCTTTTTGGCGGCGGGTTTGCGCTGTTTCTGGAGTGGCATGGCGAGGCCTATTTGCTGGCTAGGTAGATACTGGATTTTGCGTCATCGGACAAACTTCAGGTTTCAGGGTAGAACAAAGCTGCTCCACTGCACCGTCTGTCGCAACAGAGGGAATCGTGAATTCCTGACGCATGCTCGATGGCAATTACCCCGGTAATGTGCTACATTGAAGCATGCTTTCAGTTCAAACCAAACTCACTTCTCAGGGGCAGGTCTCGGTGCCTGCGGCGGTGCGGCAATTTCTCAACCTCACACCGGGCGCCGTGCTGGTGTGGTCCGAAGAAGGTGGACGTGTCACGGTGCAGCGTGCCGTGCGGCACAGCACGGACGAGGTCCACGACGCGCTGTTTGGTGGTGACGCCCCGGCGGGCGAAACAAAGGCAAAGACGCCCGCCGAGATGAAGCAGGGCATTCGCCAGCACATGCGCCAGCGCCATGCTCGCCCTTGACACGAATGTGCTGGTGCGCCTGCTGGCGCGCGACGACGCCAGGCAGGCGAAATCAGCAGATCAGTTCATCGCGCCAGGGGCCTGGGTGTCCCATCTTGTGCTGGCAGAAACCATGTGGGTTTTGGACGCCGTGTACGAGCGAACGCCCGCGCAATTGATGGTCGCACTCGACCTGTTGCTGGCGCATGAGAGCCTGGTGCTGCAAGACGCCGACACGGTTCGCGCGGCGCTGGCTCATTTCCACAGCAGGCCGGCTCTGGGTTTTTCGGATTGTCTGGTGCTTGAAATTGCGCGCAAGGCGGGGCATCTGCCGCTGGGAACGTTTGACAGAGGCTTGTGCAAGCTTGAGGGTACGAAGAAATTGTGACCTCGGCCTGCGACTGTTCGACTGTTTTGAATTGACTTCTCCGCGCTGCCTCGGATGCTGAGTGAATGCCAGGGTGGTGGTTGAGCGGGTCCATAATTCGCGCCAGATCAACCGCAGTTCATGCCACACCGCACACTTCCCCCCGACATCCGCGTTTTCGAGCGCGGCTGGCTGTCATCCAACAACATCCTGCTGTGTGGCCGCGACGCTACGGCCCTGGTCGACAGCGGCTACGTGACGCATGCGCCGCAAACGCTGGCGCTGATCGAGTCGGTCTTGCGTGGACAAGCGCT